>JACCUM010000530.1 GCA_013811805.1 Geodermatophilaceae bacterium
GGTACGGCCAGATTCGACACAACATGCAAAGACGGGGCTACCCCCCACTCGGAGTGGACATCCCCTCCCCCGACTTCGCGGCCATCGGAAGGGCTATGGGCTGCCACGGCGTCACGATCGAGAGTCCCGGAGATCTCGGCGAGGAACTAGGCAAAGCCCTTGTGGCAGATCGGCCGACGGTGCTGCACATGATGGAAGGAGAGACCTCCGCATGAGCCGACCGGAATGGGTGCGAGAGCATGCCTACATCGGTGGCTCCTGGGTGCAACCTCGGGGTGACATCTGCGAGGTCGAAAATCCGGCGACCGAAGAGGTGCTGGGCCGGGTTCGCAACGCGACCGCGGTCGATGCCGCCTCGGCAGTTGACGCCGCCGTGGGCGCCAGGGCGGCCTGGGCTTCGACCAGTCCGGCCCACCGGATCGGCGCGCTGCGTGACCTGTCGGCGGCCCTGCGCGACCGCTGCGACCTGCTGGTGGCCACCCTGGTGGGTGAGGTCGGCACGCCGGTAGAACTGGCGCGTTCCTCACACGTCGGCCAAGCCCTGCAGATACTGGACAGCTACGCCGACCTTCTCGAAACCTTCGCCTTCGAAGAAGGCATCGAAAACACCCGGGTGCTGTGGGAGCCGGCCGGAGTGGTCGCGGCGATCACGCCCTGGAACTATCCGCTCTACCAGCTGCTCGCCAAGGTCGCACCGGCGCTCGCGGCCGGCTGTCCGGTCGTTGCCAAGCCGGCGGAACTGACGCCGCTGTCGGCCTTCATCGTTGCCGACGCGATCGAGGCGATCGGACTTCTTCCCGGCGTGTTCAACCTCGTTCCCGGACCTGGAAGCGAGGTAAGCGAGTTGCTGTCCACCCACCCCGGCATCGACGTCGTCTCGTTCACCGGGTCCACCCGCGTCGGCCGCCAAGTCGCCGGCATGGCCGCCGACACCGTCAAGCGGGTCTGCCTGGAGTTAGGCGGCAAGTCAGCGAGCCTGGTGCTGCCCGGCGCTGACGTGCAGTTAGCCGTTTCGGCCACCGTTGCCAACGTGATGGTCAACAGCGGTCAGGCGTGCGCGGCGTGGACACGGCTCCTAGTGCCGCGGTCCGAGATCGACCAGGCGCTGGAAGTAGCTGAGGCAGCTGCGACTTCGCACGTCGTGGGAGATCCGTGGCACCCGGCTACTGACCTGGGACCGGTCATCTCCGCTGCCCAGCGCCACTCGATCCTGGACTACATCGCCGGGGCTGTGGCCGAGGGGGCCAGCCTCGTATCGGGTGGGCTCGGACGCCCTGATGGGTTGGCAGTCGGCCATTATGTTCGTCCGACGGTTCTCGCCGGGGTATCCCCGCAGTCGCGCATCGCCCAGGAAGAGGTATTCGGCCCGGTGCTTGTCGTCCTGCCGTACGCGGACGTCGACGAGGCGGTCGCCCTCGCGAACGGGACGTCTTACGGCCTGGCGGGCAGTGTCTGGGGAGCAGACGACGAGCAGGCCTTCGCCGGCGCTCGGCGGTTGCGCACCGGTCGGGTCGATGTCAACGGGGCGGCTTGGAATCCGAGCGCACCGTTCGGCGGATACAAGCAGTCCGGCAACGGGCCGGAATTGGGCCGCTGGGGGATCGAGGAGTTTCTCGAGATAAAGGCCGTGCAGGTGCCAGGCGGGCAGCGCGGCCTGCGGTGAATCCCCAAACATCGCCTCGATGGGCGGCCACGATGGCCGATCAGCTCTTCCCGGACTTCCCCTGGAATCAACTCGCCCCCTTGTGGACGAGAGCGCTGAAGTACGCCGATGGCCCGATAGACCTTTCGGTGGGAGCACCAGTGGACCCCACTCCCCGCTCGGTGCGCGATGCGCTGATCCGGGCCGTCGATGCCCCCGGCTATCCCACCACGGAAGGAACGCTCGCCTTACGCGAGGCCATGGTGGGCTACCTCAGGCGCCGAGGAGAAGTGCGGTGTCTCGATACAGACATGGTCCTGCCCACGATCGGCTCGAAGGAGGCCATCGCACAACTGCCGGCCTTCCTCGGCCTGAACTCGGGCGATGCGATTGCGATCCCGGACCTCGGATACCCGACGTACGAGATCGGTGCCCTATCGGTCGGGGCAAAGCCGCATCGCTATCTCGATCCGATGGAGGTGGATACCGACGGCGTGGCGGTGATGTGGGTGAACTCACCGAGCAACCCAGAGGGCCGGGTGCTTGGCGCCGCAGATCTGCGCGTCCTCGTGTCCCGAGCCCGTGACACGGGCACCCTCCTGGTCAGTGACGAGTGCTATCTCGATCTCTGGTGGGATCGCCCCGCCGCCTCGATCATGCATCCAGGCGTATGCGGCGACGACCCCTCCGGTCTGCTGATCACCAATTCGCTGTCCAAGCGGTCCAACCTTGCGGGCTACCGCGCCGGGTTCCTGGCCGGAGATCCTATGTTGCTGTCGCGGTTGCTCGAGTACCGCAAGCACATGGGCCAGATGGTGCCGCTACCGGTTCAGGCCGCCATGACGGCGGCATTGAACGACGACGACCACGTGACGGCGCAACGGGCGCGTTACCTTCGCCGCCGGCAGCTTCTCAGAGCCGCGGTCCAGAGGGCCGGCTTCACCGTGGACCATTCCCAGGGCGGGCTTTACCTCTGGGTCCGTCGAGGCGGCGAGGACTGCTGGGAGATGGCCTCCTGGTTCGCCCGGCGCGGCATCATCTGCGTGCCGGGAGAGATCTACGGAGCCTCTGGTCGCAGGCATCTGAGACTCACCATCACCGCCACAGATCAGAATATCTGCGCCGCCGCCGATCGGCTGAGCGGGTAGCTGTCGTGAAAATCGTCGTTGCCCGAGCATCATTGGCCCGGCTTGGGGAAGCACAGGCGCGTTGGAAGGCGAAAGCCACCTTCATCGAGGCTGACCTGGATACAGAGGATCAGGTCATGTCTGCGACCGAAGACGCCGACGGCATAGTTGTCGCGCAGCAACGCCTGTCTGCCAGGACTATTGACGCGCTGGGACCCTCAGTGCGGGCAATCGGTCGAGCCGGTGTCGGGGTGGACGCGATCGATCTGCAAGCGGCCCGTGATCGAGGCATCGCTGTCATCAATCAGCCTTCCTACGCAACCGCCGAGGTTGCCACCCATGCCGTGTCGATGGCGCTTGCCGTGCACCGGCGACTTCTCAAGGCCGATGCCGTTACTCGCGGCGGCTGGGGATTGGCGAGCGACGTCGGGATGATTGCGCCTCTGGATGAGGCCACGGCCGGTGTCGTGGGTGCCGGAAATATCGGCCGAGCGGTGATTGACCGACTCCGCCCGTTCGTGGCAAGAATCCTGACCTACGACCCCGCGCTTGCCCAGGATATCCCCGGTGTCGAGATCGTCGGCTCGATGGAGGCCCTTCTGCAGATATCAGATCTGGTCACGTTGCACACGCCGCTGCTGGCGAGTACCAGACACCTGATCGACACAACCGCCCTGATGCTGATGAAAAAGGGCGCGATCCTGGTCAACGTTTCCCGCGGCGGCCTCATCAACGAGGGCGCGCTCGCCTCGGCCCTGGAAAGCGGTCATATCGGAGGTGCTGCCCTCGACGTGTTCGAAGTTGAGCCGCTGAACTCGAACAGTCCGATACTGAGCGCCCCGAACGTTGCGTTGAGCCCGCACATGGCCTGGTACTCGACATCCTCTGCGCGCCGATTGTCGATGTGGACGGCCGACGACATCGTCAAGTACTTGGATGGCGACCACGACATTCGTGGCAATGTCACCAACATCTATTGGATCGATGGCTGACTGTTCACCTTCCCCCTCCTCCTTGCCGTCGCCGCCAGTGCCACCCGCTGTATGTCGGCGAGGTCCACCTCGTCCGGTCGGTGAGTTCCTCGGCCAGCTCATCGGCCGCCCGCCGTGCCGAACCATTCGTGCTCAGTGGCATCGACATCACCGGCCTGGGCAAGGATGTCGGCGGCTATCTTCAGCCGCGACTCACTCCGATTGGCCGACAGGGCCGCGTCGGCTGCGATCTTCGTCCCATCCAGGGCGACCGTGCCCAACCTGCCTGTCCCGGCTCGGGCGCAGTCTCGGACTCTGCCGGTCACCCGTGTTCTGGAAGGCTTTGCACACGGCGAGCACGGTGGAGTCCGCGTGCCGCGGCCCCACGACCTGCAAGCCGACGGGAAGTCCCGCCGAGGTGAGCCCACATGGGATGCTGGCCGCTGGCTGTTGGGTCAAGTTGAACGGATAGCTGAACGGAGTCCAGGACGTCCAGCGCCGCTGTGGCCAACCTGGCGGCACCTCATGGCCAGCCGCGAAGGCGACCAGCGGCATCGTCGGCGTCAGCAGAACGTCGTAGGTCTCGTGCAGCCGCGCCATCGCAACGCCGAGCCGGTTCCTTTCGGCGGTGGCGTCGATGTATTCGCTTGCGCTGACCCGGCGTCCCTCCTCGACGATCTCTTGCAGGCCGGGATCTAGCTGCGACCATGTCGCGGGCGGGAACTGTTGGACGGCCTTGGCCGCGCCGCTGTACCAAAGAACGTTGAACGCTTCTACCGGATCGGCAAAGCCGGGGTCCAGCTCGTCGACATGTGCACCGAGCTCGGAGAGTTTGTCTACTGCGTGACCTACCAATGCGGCGATCTCCGGGTCTACATCGACGTAGCCGAGGTCGGCGCTGTAGGCCATCCGCATCCCGGCCAGCCCGCGGTCGAGACCTGTGCGATGCGACTCGGACGGCGTCGGCATCGCCG
>JACCUM010000531.1 GCA_013811805.1 Geodermatophilaceae bacterium
GTTGGTGACCACTCAGGTCAGGCAAAGCCGATCTGTGGCCGCCGCAATCTGAGAATGTGCGCCACCTCGCGGTGCGGGCCGAGTTCGACGTAGTTGTACTGCCCCCAGTCGAACTCGGCGCCGCTGAGTTCGTCGACGGCGTCGAAGCGGTCCGCCCAGTCCAGACCGAGCGCGGGCATGTTCAATGCCGTTGTCGCGATCTGGACGCCGGTGGAGGCCAGCGTGCAGACGACGAGCACGACGTCACCGCTGGCCGGATCAAGCTTGGAGAAGCACAGCAGGTTGTCGTTGTCGATGTGGTGGAAGTGCACGTTGCGCAACTGTTGCAGTGCCGGGTGCGCGCGACGGATCTCGTTGAGCCGGCCCAGGAAAGGCGCCAAGGATTGTCCGGCGCTCTGCGCGGCGGCGTAGTCACGCGGGCGGAGCTGGTACTTCTCCGAATCGAGGTACTCCTCGCTGCTGGCTCGGACCGGCCGATGCTCGAAGAGTTCGTAGCCGGAATAGACCCCCCAACTGGGCGCCATCATCGAGGCCAGCACCGCGCGGATCCTGAACATCTGTTGGCCGCCACGTTGCAGCGACGCGTGCAGGATGTCGGGGGTGTTCACGAAGAAGTTCGGCCGCATGTAGTTGGCGGCCTCGGCAAGCTCACGGCCGTACGCCTCGAGTTCGGCCTTGCCGGTCCGCCAGGTGAAATAGGTGTAGGACTGGGTGAACCCGAGCTTGGCCAGGGTGTGCATCATCGCCGGGCGGGTGAACGCTTCGGCCAGGAAGAGGACATCGGGATCGGTCTTCTTGATCTCCCAGATGAGCCAGTGCCAAAAGTTCAGTGGCTTGGTGTGCGGGTTGTCGACCCGGAAGATCCGTACGCCCCGGTCGACCCAGAGCTTGGTCACCCGAAGGACCTCGGCGTAGAGCCCGGGCGGGTCGTAGTCGAAGCTGAGCGGGTAGATGTCCTGATACTTCTTCGGTGGGTTCTCCGCGTAGGCGATGGTCCCGTCCGGCTTGGCGGTGAACCACTCCGGGTGCTCGGTCACCCAGGGATGGTCGGGTGCGCACTGCAACGCCAGGTCCAGAGCCACCTCCATACCGAGGTCGCGCGTCCTGCTGACGAAGTCCGCGAAGTCCTGTTCGGTTCCGAGCGAGCGGTGGATCGCGTCGTGCCCGCCGTCCTTGCTGCCGATCGCCCATGGACTGCCGACATCGTCCGGGCCGGGATCAAGGGTGTTGTTGGGTCCCTTCCGGTTGACCTCGCCGATGGGATGGATCGGGGGGAGGTAGACGACATCGAAGGCCATCTCGGCGATGGCGGGCAGCCGCTTGGCCGCATCGACGAACGTGCCGTGCACCGGCCTGCCAGTCGCGTCCAGCCCGCCCTCGGAACGGGGGAAGAACTCATACCAGGAGCCATAGAGCGCCCGCTGCCGGTCTACCCAGATCTCGTGCCGGGGTGAGCGGGTCACCATCTCCCGGACCGGAGTCGCCTGCAGCAGTGCGTCGACCTGCGTGCTCAGTGCCGAGGCGACCCGAGCGTTGAGACCCGAGGACTCATCTCGGAGCTGACCTGCGGTCTCCCGCAACGTTGTACGGCTCTCGCCGGCCACCCCGCCGGCTGCCCGGTCGAGGATGCGAGCCCCGATCTCCAGGTCGTTGGCCAGTTCCGCGGCATCCTGGCCGGCGTCGAGCTTGGCGTGTACTGCGTGCAGCCAGCTCGCCCACGGGTCCCGCCATGCCTCGACGACGAAACTCCACAAGCCTTCGGAGGCCGGGGTGACCAAGCAGGTCCAACGGTCGGGCTCTTCCCCGTCGGGTTGCATCCGGACGAGCTGCCTGGCCGCCTTGGACCCCTTGGACGCGGCAGACTTGGGGGCGGTCCACACCACGGTCGCTGCAACGAGGTCGTGCCCTTCACCGAACACTGTGGCAGTGATCGGTATCCACTCGCCGAGAACTGCCCTCGCGGAGTACGAACGGCATGAAACCGACGGAGCGACATCGGCGATTCCCAGTCGAAGGTCAGCGCGGCCAGCCATGCGTTTCTCCTATGTCAAGCCGCTGCTGGAAGGCAGGCGGTTTGACGGGTTTTGTGGTCGGCGATCAGGTGGTTGAACACGGTTCGGGCGAGGCGTCGTTTGAGGCAGCGCAGCGCTTCGGTGGTGGAC
>JACCUM010000549.1 GCA_013811805.1 Geodermatophilaceae bacterium
TGACGTTAAGTCCAGTGACTGGCAAGCCGGTCGGCGCCGTGCTTCGATCGTGCTCATGGCGCAGCCGACCGCAACTGGGTCACCGACACTAAGCCGGACCGAACGCGCCTTACCTGCCGCTCTACGGGTCACCGCCGGCCTGCTCTGGTTGTCTAACGTGGGCTGGAAAACGCCACCGGATTTCGGGCGCTCCGCGGATAGCTGTTCCGGGCTGTGCAAGTTCGTCGAGGACGGCAGTGAGGTAGCCGTCCTGCCGCCGTGGGCCTGGGTGCTTGACAATCGTCTCGCCAAACCTAGCTCTGTTCGGCTACGCAACCCTGATCGTCGAGTTCCTCCTCGCCGTGCTGTTGCTGTCAGGGACGCTGACCAGGGGAGCGGCGCTGCTTGGTCTTGGCCAGAGCATCGCGATCGGACTAAGCGTGGCAAACGCAGACGGCGAGTGGTACTGGAGCTACCTGCTCAGGGCCGCACTGCACGTCGCCATCTTCGCCATGGCCGCCAGACGGTTCTACGGCGTGGATGCGCTACTGCGCCAACGCCCGGACTTGCCGAAGCGGCTGGCGGCGCTGACATGAGCCAGCGAGTTCGCCTCAGCGCGGCGGCCGCCGTCGCGGTGTACGGCCTCATCGTCATCGTGGCTAACTTCCGCAATGGCCTGCTGCCGCGGGCCTACACCCGAGAGTGGGTGCTATTCGGCGGTAGCACTGACTTTCCTGGTGACTTCGGCCGCAACGTCTTCGGTAGCTCGATCGGCTTCGGCATTCTGATGTTGGTGCTCGCAGCAGCTGTTGCCGTGATCGCGGGACGGCCCGCCGCTCGCCTCATCGGAAGCTTGGCGGTCGCGTTCGGGGTGCTTCTGGTCGCTCTCTACAGCAGCAGTGGAAACCTATTGGCCGCCAAGCCGGCTGGAGCTGCGGTGATTGCGGTCGTTGGTTTGTTCCTGCTGGCATCGCCGCTAGCTCAAGAGGCGCACCGATGAACACCGCCGGCGCACTTGTCACCGCGGCGACGCCACGGGTCCCCTTGCTGGACGCCGCAAGCGCGCCCCTGACTGCCCGCCGCTACTTCAGCGACGGCGATCCGGGCCCGATCGTTGCCGCGCTGGCATCGGTCCCGGAACTGCTCGAGGTCACCCTGCCATTCCTGTCCACCGTGCTGAGTGCCTCCGCGCTCGACGCGCGTACCAAGGAAATCGTCATCGTGCGCACCTCGGCAGTGCAGGAGTGCCGCTACTGCATCGACGCGCACTCGGTGGTGGCTCTTGACACCGGATTGACCGTGGCCGAAGTCCGTACCCTGTCCGAGCGAAGCCCCGCCAGCCTGCCCGACGAACGGGAGGCTGCCCTGCTCGCCTGGATCGACGCGGTGGCCGGTGCCACGGGGCCCGTGCAAGACTCCGTAGCCGCGCGGTTGGGCGCCTCCTATCGCGACTACGAGATCGTCGAGCTAACCTTGCTGATCGGTGCGACCATGATGCTGAACCGCTTCTGTACGGCCCTGTCCCTGCCCACGTCCACCGAGGTGACCATGCGTCTGACCGAGGAGGGATTGGTATGACCGCGATCGCCGAGGCCGTCCGTGCCGGTGAGCTTCCCGGCCGGGTGTGGATGTACAGCAACTACCACTGCAATCTGGCTTGCTCCTACTGCCTCACCGAATCGGCGCCCAAGGTCAGCAAGCGCGAACTGACTTCCGAGGCCATGATCGGCGTCGCGCATGACGCTGCCGATCTGGGATTCACCGCCCTCGGGGTGACCGGCGGTGAGCCCTTCCTGCTGCCGGACATGGCGCACAGGCTCGCCGAATTGGGGTCCATCCTGCCGACGGTCGGCCTCACCAACGGCACGCTGTTCACCGGCCGCCGCCTCGACGCGGCCGAGGAACTGGCCGGCACCGATGTCGCGTTGCAGATCTCCTTGGATTCCGCCGACCCGGATGTCAACGACGCCGCGCGCGGCCCGGAAAACTTCGCCAAGGTGGTCGCGGCGATCCCGGCACTGGTCGAGCGCGGCGTCACCGTACGAATCGCCACGACCGGCCAGGACCCCGACGCAGTCGCCGCAGCGCGCCTGTGTGCGTTGCACCGTGATCTCGGCGTCCCGGACGAGGACCACGTTGTCCGGCCGATCATCAACCGCGGTCGCGCGGCTGAGGCCGGGATGGGCGTGGACGTCACCGAGTCGGACCTGCCGGCCGAGTTGACGGTCACTGCCGACGGCGCCTTCTGGAGCCCGTTCGGCCCGACCGTCGTTGCAGGTCAGCTGGACACGGACCTGTTGCTGACCAGAACGACCGTCCCCCTCCGAGTGCCGGCGCAGACATTGCTCGGCTTGCTCCAGGGCCGACCGGCCGGCGCGGACAGCACCCTCAACATCCGTTGAGCATGAACTCAGGCGGCCCGGTCGGGGACGCGAGCATACGAGCCGCACCCGGTCTCAGACTGGATCTGATCGACCCGCGATCTCGGCCAGGGACTGGTTGAACGACCGGAGCCGTCGCAGGGCGAGCTCGTCGACGTCGTTGCCCCGGCATGTATGACCTGCTTGTTGGCCCGGTACGTGGCCGCGTTGAGCCCACACCGCCGGCACTCCTCGAGATGCTCTGCGATACGAGTAGCAGTGCGATCGTCGGCCTCACCGTCCAGATATCGCTGCAGCGCGCGTGAGGTCCGGTAGCAGCGGACAACATCGGGCAGCGTCATCAGGCTCATGATCGGCTCCGCTTGGGTACGAGCCCGGCGGCAACCAGGCTGGTTCGGATGCGGGCTCGGGCACGGTGCAGGCGGCTCATCACTGTGCCCCTGGGGACCCCGAGCGCCTCGGCGGCCTCGGCGTAGGTGAGACCGTCGACATCGACGAGTTGGACGACGACCCGGTGCATGGTGGGCAGTGCGACCAGGGCTTCGGAGACGACTGCTTCGAACCGTGCATCAACCACCACATCTTCGGCACTCCTGGCCTCGCCAGCCCCGTCGAGCAGACCGAACTCCTTGCTCACCCTCCGACAGCAGCGACGGGAGCCGGACGCGAAGTCGGTTGCGGTGAGTGTTACGCAGGATGGTCAGTAGCCAGGCCCGCGGGTAGGCGCCGTCGAAGCGATCGATGGCAGGTAGGCCCGAACAAGCGTGTCCGGACCAGATCCTCGGCATCGGCCCGCTGTCCGACCCGTACGGGGGGTACGACCAACTGGGCTCGGATCCGTTCTTGTTCGACGGCAACCCCGACCCGCGACTCCAGCCATGGAACGGGTTGTTGGGGTGGGTGGCGACGAGGATCCGGTCGCGGTACCGGCGACCGCGCTGACCGAGGCTGGTGTGGTCGAGGTGGATGTCTCCGGCCGCGCAGTGGTGGTCTGGGCGCTCGACGGCTTGAACTCAGCGCTGGACGCCGAGCAGATCCCGGAGGGCCGCCCGATCGGCGCGAGCTGGGCTTTCGACCCAGTACTCGACGAGCACCGGTTGACCTTCACCCGGGTTGGCGAGGACGGCTACATCGACACCGAGACGGGGTCGGTCTGGAACATCTTCGGCCTGGCCGTCAGTGGGCCGCTGGCCGGTCCCCAACTCGATCTGGTGGACCACACCGACACGTTCTGGTTCGCCTGGGCGGCCTTTCACCCGGACACCCGCATCGCCGATGTGGGAACTTGAGAAATGGTTGAAGGAGACGTGTGAGAGCGGAACCGGCGACGACGGCCGTGAGCGCCGCCGTAGCAGGAGCGGAATTCCCCGACAACGCGGAAGCACTCGCCGGCCGGAGTTGACTAATCTCATGACCGGCCGCACGCTCGTCCCCCAGACCCTTGGCCAACCCAGTCGCCAGCGGCTGCTGACACCCGGAAGGCCGACCATTGGCTAAGGAACCCACCGGGCCGGCAACGGCCTCGGTACCCGCGACCCGACGTTGGCGTTGGGTGCCGGTCCTGGTTGGCGCG
>JACCUM010000016.1 GCA_013811805.1 Geodermatophilaceae bacterium
CGCCCCGGGGATCCGGCTCGGCTGGTGGCCAGCAGCGCCCGGATCGCGCAGGACGTGGGCTGGTCGGCGCAGCGCAGCCTCACCGACATGGTCCGCGACGCCTACGCGGTCCAGCAGGCCCTTACCCACTAGCACCGCAGTACCTGCCGACTACGCCGAAGCCGAGTCCTTCCGTTCGGACTCGAGGTTGCTCGCGCCGGTCTCGGAAACCGGTACAACAGCCTGCCCATGCTGTGGGTCGGTCGCGATGCCGCTGTCCTCCGGCGGTGTCTCGAGTGCGATGTCGGCGTCCTCGGATGGCTGGGGGGCCAGGCTGACGTGCAACCGCGAGATCCGTCGCCCGTCCATCGCCATGACGGTGAGCAGATGGTCACCGGCCCGCACCTGGTCTCCGACATCCGGCAGGTGACCCAGCTCGGACAGCACGTAGCCGGCAACGGTCTCGTACGGGCCGTCGGTGAGTTCGACACCGCTCTCCTCGGCGAAGTCATCGAGGTTCAGCAGCCCGTCGACGTCGACCTCGGATCCGGTACGCCGACTGCTCTGCGGCTGCTCGTCGTACTCGTCCCGGATGTCCCCGATGACCTCCTCGATCAGATCCTCCAGGGTGACGATGCCGTCCGTGCCCCCGTATTCGTCGGCCACGATCGCGAGGTGCTGCTGGTTGCGGCGCATCTCCGACAGCGCGACCAGCACCTTCTTGGATCCGGGCATGTGCAGGATGTCGCGGGAGATGTCACCGACCGTCGTGGCCCGGCCGCCCTTGTGCGTGGAACGCAGCAGGTCGCGGACATGTACGAAGCCCAGGACGTCGTCGGTGTCTCGCCCGATCACCGGATACCGGGATCGGCTGGTGTCTGCCACCAGTTTTGCCGCCTTGCTCACGGTCATGCTCGCTTCCAGGAACTCCACCTCCGTACGCGGCACCATGACTTCGCTGATCTGGCGCTCCCCGGCGTTGAACACGTCGTTGATCAGCTTGCGTTCGTCGCTGCCCAACGCCTCGTGTGCGGCGACGAGGTCCCTGAGCTCCTCGGAGCTGATCGACTCTCGCGACGCCTTGGGATCTCCACCGAAGATCCGAACGACGATGTCGGTGGACCGGGACAACAGCCAGATCAACGGCCGGAAAACCGTCGCGACCCGGTCCACCGGCGTCGCCACGATCTGGGCGACCCGTTCGGCCCGTTGCAGGGCAAGGCGTTTGGGTGCCAGCTCACCGAGGACCAGAGACACATAGCTGATCGCTATCGTGACGACGACCAAGGCCAGCGCGGTAGCGAACCCGTCGGCCAACCCCAGCTCCACCAGCGACTCGGCAAACGGCCCGGACAGCGCCGTCGCGCCGAAGGCTGCGGACAGGAAACCGGCCAGGGTGACGCCGACCTGCAGCGCCGCGAGGTAGCGGTTGGGTTCGGCCACCAGGCGAGCCAGCCGTTTGCCTCGGCGACCCCGGTCGGCGATGGAGCGGACTTGGGATTCCCGAAGGGAAACGATGGCGATCTCGGCACCGGCGAAGGCACCACCGACCAGGACGAAGACGAAGATGAGGCCGATGTTGAGCCAGACGTTGTCCATGTGAGGATCAGTGCCCGGGCGTGCTGAGACTGCGAGGATCGAAGGTATGCGGAGGGTCGTCCATCGGCACGAGGGTAGTCGACCCCCCGCCGGCCAGACTCGCGGAGCCATCGCCCGCTGAGCCGCTCGGCCCCTGCGGCCGCCCGCGGTCATTGGGATGCCCAGATCGAGGGAGACCGCTGTGCAGTCGGGAACCGCGCGATCGGAGACGGTCCGGGTCTCGGCGCAGCTGAACCTAAGGGTGTTGCGCTGGGACGGCGCGCTGCCGGGCTTCGTCCTCGTCCACGGCCTGGCATCCAATGCGTTGCTGTGGCGTGCAGGCGCCGAGATGCTTTCGCAGGGTGACCCCCGAGCCGGGTGGGGGCATGCCGTCACCGAGATCGACCTCCGCGGGCACGGCGAGTCCGACGTACCGGCGTCGGGCTACGACACCGCGACGGCGGCAGGCGACGTTGCGGCCGTCATCGCCACGCTCGGGCTCGGCCGACCGGTCGTTGCCGGACAGTCCTGGGGCGGCAATGTCGCGGTGGAACTGGCCGCCACGTTCCCGCATCTCGTCGCCGCGATCGCCCTGGTCGACGGCGGCTGGATCTGCCCCAGCGACACCTTCGCCAGTTGGGCTGAGGTGTTGCAGAAGCTGACCCCGCCGGATCTGGGCGATCGGTCCTGGCCGGAGGTCTCTGCGATGGTGCAGGCTTCGCACCCGGACTGGGCCGTATGGGCGATCGAGGCGACCCTGGCGAATCTGCGCGAGCTACCCGATGGGAGCGTCCGCGCCCGGCTGGCCCGCGAGCATCACCTGTCGATACTTCGGTCCATGTGGGACCACTCGATCGCTGATCGATATTCGGCGGTCGCGGTGCCGTCGCTGCTGGTGCCGGCCGGATCCCGCGCGGGTGCCAAGCTGGCTGCGGTGGAGCAGGCCGCACGCGGGCTGACCCGGGCCGGATCGAGACCTGAGATCCGGTGGTACGACGGGGCAGACCATGACCTCCACGCTCAGCATCCTGGTCGGTTGGCCGGGGACCTGCGCTCCCTGGCCCAGCGGGCGCAGGTTATGGCGGCTGGTGCGGAGGCGTGACAGCTACCGGGCGGCTGGTGATCATGGGCTCAGGCGAAACCGCTCCGGCCATGATCAAGGCGCACCGGATGCTGCTGGAGCGCGTACCAGAGGGCGCGGCAGTCCTGCTGGACACCCCGTACGGGTTCCAGGAGAACGCCGACGACATCACCGCGCGGGCCCGGCAGTACTTCCGTGCCAGCGTGGGGCACGACGTGACCGTGGCCGGCTGGCGAAGTGCCGACACCGACGGGTTGACCCGGGAGCGGGCCCTGACCGCCCTGCGAGCAGCGCTGTGGGTCTTCGCTGGCCCGGGCAGCCCGACGTACGCGCTACGGGCCTGGCGGGACACTGCGCTGCCGCGCGTATTGCGCGAAACCGTCTTCCGTGGCGGCACTCTGGTCTTCGCGAGCGCGGCAGCCTTGACGCTGGGTTCGCACACGGTTCCGGTGTACGAGATCTACAAGGCCGGGCTGAGGCCGTACTGGGAACCGGGGCTGGATCTCGTCGCCGCGTTGACCGGATTGCCCGCGGTGGTCATTCCGCACTACGACAACACCGAGGGCGGACACCACGACACCCGCTTCTGCTATCTCGGCGAACGACGCTTGAGTGCGCTCGAGGCCGAACTCCCCGAGGATCGCTTCGTACTCGGCGTCGACGAGCACACCGCGGTGGTTCTCGATGTCGGAGCCGGCACGGTCAGTGTGCTGGGCAACGGCGGTCTGACGATCCGTCGTCGGGGCGAGAGCACCTTTCATGCCGCCGGTACGGACCTGCGCCTGGCCGACCTCGCCACGGTGCCGGCGCTCGACGACCCGGCCGGTTCGCTACGCAACCTCGGCATTGCCACAGCCGAAAGCGGCGGTTTGGCGGCGAACCGGCCAATGGGTCCGGATCTCGGGTCAGCGTCTGAGTCTGAGCGCTCGGCAGTCGAGCAGTGCCGGCGCCAGTTCTCGGCGTCGCTGGCCGGGCGTGACGTCGACGCTGCGGTCAGCGCTGCGCTGGACCTCGAGCAGACGATCACCGACCGGGCCGCTGGCCCGTCATGGGCCGACGAGGAACTCGATGCGCATGGGGTGCTGCGTTCGATGATCGTCGAACTCGGAGAGCTGGCCCGAACCGGAGCCGCGGATCCAGTTGACGCCATCCGCCCTTTCGTCGATCTGCTGGTCATCCTCCGGGACCGGGTTCGGGCTGAAAAGGACTTCGCTGCTGGCGACGAGATCCGCGACTTTCTCACCTCCGCCGGGGTAGAGCTTCGCGACACGGCCACCGGCCCAACCTGGTCCCTGCGCG
Organism: Geodermatophilaceae bacterium; assembly: GCA_013811805.1. Taxonomy (GTDB): domain Bacteria; phylum Actinomycetota; class Actinomycetes; order Mycobacteriales; family Geodermatophilaceae; genus JACCQS01. Next base: position 3,938 of record JACCUM010000016.1, read on the forward strand.
CGGACCCTTGTTCGGATTGAGCCAGTTCAGCTGCTACCGGTTCATGGGCTCCTACGGTTGGCGCGGCGGGTGGCCCAGCCGCGCTTGGCCGCTTGACTGCGCCGCCGACTGGCTCGTTGCGCCTCTTGCACCGCCCGGGCTGCGGTTCTCTGTTGAACCAGCTCCGCGTACTCGGCCTTGCGCCGCTCGGCTTGCAGTGCGCTCGGCGACCGGACCGGCCAGCGATAGGGAAGGTCGTCTGGTACGCCGGGGAAATGCGGGCGGTACCAGTCCGGATCCTTGCCCAACAACGACGACTGGTGGCTGAGGTGCAGATCGTCATCGCCCAGCCAGGCCGGTAGCGCCCCCTGCCCGGCGAGTTCCTGCCGGGTACGGATCTCCTCGACACCGATGGAGCGAAGGTCTGCGACGATGGTAGCGGCGCAGGTGTCACCGTGGCCGAGTTCGGTCCACACTTGGCAGCAGGTCAGGCCGTAGCGGCCGAGTGCCTCCTCGAAACCCTTCCACATGAGCACTGCGGGATGGTTCGCCCATCCGTACCCCGGCCAGGTCAAGGCGCGAACGACCTGGATCACCTCGACCCGCTGCTTCCCCAACCTCTTCGGATCCAGGACACGAGCGGACCGTTCGAAGTCGGCGTACGGCAAGAAGGTCTGCACCCCACCACGGTAGGACCGCAGGCACCCCGACGGACTTTCTCCGGAGAAAGTCACTTCTGGACCGGACCAGACCGCACATTCTCCGGAGAAAGTGCGGCTCCGAGGCGTTGGCGACTCCTTCAGGGGCTGTGGACAACGACTGCGGCGCGACGGCCGGACGGGCACGCTGCCCACATGGGAAGAACTCACGCGGTCCCTCGCGAGCTGCGAGGGCAGCCCTTCATCGGCAGTCAGGCAGTGGCGGCTGGGCTAGTTACGCGTCGGCGATTGATGGGTCCTGCATTTCGGCGTGTCCTACATGGCGTGTATATCGACGCCGGGTCCCGCATCGACCATGGAGTGCGGTGCAGAGCGGCGGCACTTCTATTGCCCCCTTCCACGGCGCTCAGTGGCTTATCGGCCGCTTGGTGGTACGGAATCAAGTTGGCGGCAAGAGACGAGCGCGTGGTCGCGGCGAGCCCCCGACTTGTCCACGTCGACGGTCCACGCGGCGTGCTCATCCACCAGACGCCCCTGGATCGTGCAGATGTGACCAGTGTCGCGGGGTTGACGATCACGGTGCCGACTCGTTCCGCTTGGGACATCGCGACTCTGGAGCAGACCCCAGTGGCAGTCGCGGCGATCGACGCGATGCTCCATTCCGGAGTGCTCCACCCTCGCGATCTCGCGAACCGAATCGCCCTCAGTGGCGGTCTGTGGCGAGTCAGCCGGGCGCGGGATGTGCTCAGCCTCGTCGATGGACGCAGCGAATCGCCACCGGAATCGCAGCTCCGCGTTACTTTCCTGCAAGCCGGGCTGCCGGCCGCGGTGCCTCAACACGAGGTCCGGAAGAATGGCCTTTTCGTCGCCCGCGTCGACCTGGCATGGCCGGCGGCGCGGGTGGCCGTCGAGTACGACGGTGCCCATCATGCAGACCCGATGCAAATGCGCCGGGATCGGCGCCGGCTCAACGCCTTGGTGGACGCCGGCTGGCTGGTCATTCATGCCACGGCAAGCGACCTCTATGCACCGGGCACACTCATTGCCCAGGTCAGCGCCGCGCTTCATGGCCGAGCAGCCTGACCGGAGACCTACGACGACCGGCCCTCCCGCCCGGCTTTAAAGGGACTTTCTCCGGAGAAGGTGCGGTCTGCGCCCGAGCAGAGGTGACATTCTCCGGAGAAAGTCCGTTCGCGGTTGCGCGAAGGAGCGGCGGTCAGGCGAGTTTGGCTTGCAGGTTCTCGTCCAGGGCGGCGAGGAACTCCTCGGTCGTCAAGAACGGTTGATCGCGGCTGACCAGCAGCGCCAGGTCCTTGGTCATCTTGCCGCTCTCCACCGTCTCGACGCACACCTGCTCCAGCGCCTCGGCGAAGCCGGTGACCTCCGGCGTCGAGTCGAGCTTCCCGCGGTGCTTGAGCCCACCGGTCCAGGCATAGATCGACGCGATCGGGTTGGTCGAGGTCGGCTTTCCAGCCTGGTGCTGACGGAAGTGTCGGGTGACGGTGCCGTGCGCGGCCTCGGCCTCGACCGTAGCGCCGTCCGGCGTCATCAGCACCGACGTCATCAGCCCGAGGGAGCCAAAACCTTGCGCGACGGTGTCGGACTGCACATCACCGTCATAGTTCTTGCACGCCCAGACGTACCCGCCCTCCCACTTCATCGCCGCCGCGACCATGTCATCGATCAGCCGGTGCTCGTAGGTCAATCCGGCGGCCTCGAAGTGGGCCTGGAACTCGCGCGCGAAAACGTCGGCGAAGATGTCCTTGAACGCCCCGTCATAGGCCTTGAGGATCGTGTTCTTCGTCGACAGGTACACCGGGTAACCGCGTTGCAGCCCGTACGAGAAGGACGCTCGGGCGAAGTCGGCGATCGAGTCGTTGAAGTTGTACATCCCCATCACGACTCCGCCGGCTTCCGGCATCTGCACGATCTCGTGCTCGATCGGCGCACCACCTTCGGTCGGGGTGAACGTGATGGTCACCGTTCCGGCGCAAGGCACCTTGAAGTTCGTCGACTTGTACTGATCCCCGTGGGCATGTCGGCCGATGATGATCGGCTTGGTCCAGCCCGGGACCAGGCGGGGGATGTTCGAGATGATGATCGGCTCGCGAAAGACGACGCCGCCCAAGATGTTGCGGATCGTGCCGTTCGGCGAGACCCACATCTTCTTCAGGCCGAACTCCGCGACCCGGGCCTCGTCCGGGGTGATCGTCGCGCACTTCACGCCGACGCCGTGCTGCTTGATCGCCCGAGCGGCCTCGACCGTGATCTGGTCCTCGGTGGCATCGCGGGACTCGATGCCCAGGTCGAAGTGCTTCAGGTCGATGTCCAGGTACGGGTGGATCAGCCGGTCCTTGATGAACTGCCAGATGATCCGGGTCATCTCGTCGCCATCGAGTTCGACGACCGGTTTCTCGACCTTGACCTTGCGCATGCGCTGGCGTGCCCCTCTCTTCGCGACGACGACGGTACGAGTCCCCCGGCCGACTCACATGTCGGCGACGTCGGCCTGCTTGGCGCGGACGGCCTCGGCAGCCTCGCTCAACGCGGCCAACTCGCTGTCGGTCAGGTCGGTCTCCACGACGCGGCGTACGCCCTCTCGCCCGAGTTCAGCCTCAACCCCGAGATAGACGCCGGAGATCCCGTACTCCCCGTCGACCCAGGCGCAGACCGGCATGACCGCGCCGGAGTCCTCGATCACCGCGCGAGCCATCCGGGCCGCGGCGGCTGAAGGCGCATAGAACGCCGAGCCGGTCTTGAGCAGCGCCACGACCTCTGCCCCGCCGTTGCGGGTCTTGACCACCAGGTCCTCGATGTCCTCGGCTGACAGGAGGTCGGTCAGCGGCTTGCCGTCGACGGTGCAGCGCGAGGGCACCGGGACCATCGTGTCGCCGTGCGAACCGAGGGTCAGCGTCTGGACCGAGCCGACCGCGACACCGACCTTCTCGGCGACGAAATTCGTGAACCGTGCAGTGTCCAGCATCCCGGCCTGGCCCAGCACCCGATTCTTGGGAAAGCCGGTCGCCAGCTGCGCCAGGGCGGTCATCTCGTCCAACGGGTTGGAGACCACGATCACGACCGCGTCGGGTGAGCGCCGGGCGATGTTCTCCGACACGTCACGCACGATCTTGGCGTTGGTCTCGAGCAGGTCCATCCGGCTCATTCCCGGCTTTCGCGGCAGGCCGGCGGTGACCACCACCACGTCGGAATCCTCGGTGCCCTCGTACGAGCCCCCGCCGACCCCGACGACCCTGGTCTCGAAGCCCTCGACCGGCCTGGACTGATTCAGGTCCAGGGCAAGGCCCTCCGGGCGTCCCTCGAGGATGTCGGTCAGTACGACCGTGTCGAAGACGTCGTACTCAGCCAGGCGCTGGGCGGTCGTGGATCCGTAGAAGCCAGCGCCGACCACGGTCACCTTGCCACGTCTGGACGTGTCACCATCTGCCATGCCCCCAGGCTATCCAGGGCGAACCGACGAGCCGGAACCAGCCTCAGAGGGCGGGTGCCGGGATGGCCACTCCGATCCCGATCAGCGCAACTGCCAGAAAGATGTACGCGGCCACGTCGAAGCCACGGCTGCGGACGCTGAGCAGTCCGGCGCGCCGGGCCGGTAGTAGGAGTCGGAGCAGTCCGGCCATTCCCATCGCAGCGCCGATGGTCACCACCCCGCGGCGCCAGTACTCGAAGATCACCAGCGTCAGGCCGGCGGCAACGACCAGGCCGACGGCGATGTAGGGGACCTGGGCGATCAGCCGCTGGGGAGTGACGAGCGGAGCCATGCCAGGGCTCATGTCCTCACAGCGCGCCGGCCAGAGCCACGACGTTGACCAGCAGCATCGCCCGCGTCATCGGACCGACGCCTCCTGGATTGGGGGCGATGTAACCGGCCACCTCGCCGACGTCGGGAGCAACGTCACCGGCGATCCTGCCATCGACTCGGCTGACTCCGACATCGAGAACCGCCGCTCCCGCCCGGATCATGTCTTTGGTGATCAGTCCTGGTACGCCCGCAGCCGCAACCACGATGTCGGCGCGGCCGACATGGGCAGCGACGTCCCGGGTTGCGGTGTGGCACAAGGTCACAGTCGCGTTCTCCGACCGCCGCGTTAGGAGCAGCCCCAGTGGTCGCCCCACGGTGATGCCGCGCCCGAGGACCACTACGTCGGCGCCGGCGATCGGGACGTCGTGGCGACGCAGGAGTTCGACGATCCCGGTCGGCGTACACGGCAACGGCCCGGCTTCACCCAGGACGAGCCGGCCCAGATTGACCGGGTGCAGGCCGTCGACGTCCTTGCCCGGATCCATCCGTTCGAGGACCGCGATCTCGTCAAGACCCTCGGGCAACGGGAGTTGGACGAGGTAACCCGTGCATGCGGGATCGGCATTGAGTTCGTCGACGACTGCGAACACATCGGCCTGACTGGCAGAGGCGGGCAACACGTACCGGATGCTCGCGATGCCGATCTCTGCGCAGTCCTTGTGTTTCGCGCCCACATACCAGGTGCTGCCCGGATCGTCGCCCACCAGCAGAGTCCCGAGGCCTGGTTGCCGTCCGGCTGCACTCAGCGCAGCCACCTGACCACGCAGCTCCTCCCGAACCGTCGCCGCGGTGGCCTTGCCGTCCAAGATGGTCGCTGTCACGGCACGCATCATGACACTGCGATCCTCGTTCGACACGGAAGGCCAACACCCAGCACACGTGGAAGCTCCCTATCCTGGCAATCTCGCGCCCGATGTCCCCGCGCTTTCCACGGGGCCCACAAAGCCAAGAAGGGTCGGTCATGTCCTACTCCGACAGCTCGTACGACCAGACCTCCGCCTACGCCGCCGAACCCGTCGCCGTACGACGTCCGGACTCCCTCGCGGGATTGCTGATGGTCCTCGCCGGCGCCGGGGTCGGCGTCTCCTTGCTGTTGGACTGGCTCGCCGATGCCGACGGCCTGACCGGCTATGAGATCCTGCGCCAGGGTCTCGACAACTTCGGCAGCATTTTCAGCACCGGGTTGTGGCAGCCCGTGGTCATCGTCGTCGGAGCCGCGATCCTGCTGCTGATCGGGCTCACCGCATTCGTGCCGGGCAAGAGTCGGCGCCTGCTCGGGCTGATCGCACTGCTGGTCGCGCTGGCCATGGTCGCCGCGGTCCTCGTGGCATTGAGTGACTCCGACTTCGACCTGTCCGTCTTCGCCGCCGGTTTCTACGTCGTCATCGGGGCAACGGCCCTCGGGCTGCTCGGCGCACTCAAAGCCGCGGTGACACCGCCCAAGCGGGTCAGTTGAGGGTCAGCCTCACGCGGGGGAGTCGATCAGGGCACCGTAGGACATCGCCAGCGCCTGGGTCATGTCGATATGTACGCCGGTGAGATCGGCGGTGGTCCAGCTGATCGCTTCCACGGTCGCGCCGCGTAGCACGAGATAGGGCAGATCGCTGTCCGATACCTGCATTCCTCGTACGTCGGCCAGTGTGCATTCTTCGAACACACACCGGTCCACCCGTAGTTCCACCATGGAGGCTTCGAGGAAGTGGCACCCGGCGGAAGGGCACCTCGGTCAGGTCCATGCCGTCCCAGTCGGCGCCGTCGAACTGTTCGTCGATTCGCTCGGCAGCAGACTCAGGCAACTCGGTGACGACTGGACCCGGCGGTCAGTGGAAGAAGTGTCGCGTGGAGGTCAGATACATCGTCATGCCCGCCGCTCCTGCGCTCGCGATGACCTCCCCATCCCGGACCGAGCCACCCGGCTGCACCGCCGCCCGCACACCAGCGGTCGCCAGAACCTCCAGGCCGTCCGGGAACGGGAAGAACGCGTCCGATGCGGCCACGGAGCCGGCGGCGCGGTCCCCGGCCCGGTTCACGGCAAGCCGGGCGGAATTCACCCGGTTGACCTGCCCCATCCCGATTCCGACGGTTGCCCGGTCAGCCACCAGCAGGATCGCGTTGCTCTTCACCGCTCGTACGGCGCGCCAAGCGAATCCCAGGTCAGCCATCGTGTCCGGGTCGGCGGGCGGGCCGCAGACCAGCGTCCAGGTCACCGGATCGTCACCCGCGGCATCCAGCCGGTCCACGGTCTGGACCAGCAGGCCGCCGCTGATCGCCCGCATCTCGACCGGATCGCCGACTGTCGTTGGGAGGCGGAGCAGTCGAACGCCCTTCTTCTGGCTGAGCACTGCTAGCGCGTCGTCGGAAAAGCCTGGTGCGACGACGACTTCAGTGAAGATCTCCGCGACCTGTTCGGCCATCGTCAGGTCGACCTCACGGTTGACCGCGATCACGCCACCGTAGGCCGACACCGGGTCGCAGGCATGCGCCTTGCGGTGCGCCTGCGCTACGTCCGCTCCGAGTGCGATGCCGCAGGGGTTCGCGTGTTTGATGATCGCTACGCAGGGGTCCGCATGATCGAAGGCGGCGCGTAGGGCCGCATCGGTGTCGACGAAGTTGTTGTACGACATGGCTTTTCCGTGCAATTGGTCGGCATGGGCGAGTCCGGGGCGCCAATGCCGGTAGAGCGCGGCGCGCTGATGGGGGTTCTCGCCGTACCGGAGCACGTCCACCCGGTCCCAGGATCCGGCCAACCAGGGCGGAAAGTCCGACTCGTCAGGAGCGAGCGTGCTCCCCATCCAAGAGGCAACGGCGATGTCGTAGCTTGCCGTGTGTCGGAAGGCCTCTGCGGCCAAAACCTGCCGTTGGGAGAGCGTGAACCCCCCAGCGCGGATCGCCGTCAGGACCTCGCCATAGCGGCCCGGGTCGACCACGACCGCCACCGACGGATGGTTCTTGGCGGCTGCCCGCACCATTGCCGGCCCGCCGATGTCGATCTGTTCTATGCATTGGTCCGGGGGCATGCCCGAGGCCACTGTCTCCAGGAACGGGTACAGGTTGACGATCACGAGATCAAAGCCCTGGATGCCCAAATCCTGCAACGCTGCGACATGTCCCGGCTTGCGCCGGTCGGCCAGAATTCCGGCGTGCACTGCCGGATGCAACGTCTTCACCCGTCCGTCGAGAACCTCCGGAAATCCGGTCACGGCCTCGACCGGAGTCACCGGGATGCCGAGTTCCTGAAGCCGTCGTGCGGTTCCGCCGGTCGAGACGATCTCCACCCCTGCCTCGACCAGCCCGGTCGCAAGCTCGGGCAGGCCGGTCTTGTCGTGCACGCCGATCAAGGCACGTCGAACGGCCACCCTGGTCATGTCCGTATCCCGGAACTCGACGTGCGCTGCGGGCGCACCAGTTCGGACACGACACGAACCAACATCTCGCGCTCCACGATCTTGATCCGCTCGTGCAAACTCGATTCGTCGTCGCCGTCCAACACCGGGACCTCGGTACGGGCGAGCACTGCCCCGGTATCGACTCCTTCGTCCACCCAGATCACGCTGGCTCCGGTGATCGAGGCACCGGCTTCAAGCGCGTCGCGGACTGCATGCGCTCCTGGGTAGGCGGGCAGCAATCCGGGATGGGTGTTGATGATCCGGCCCGGGAAGCGGTGCAGGAACTCCGGGCCGAGGATCTTCATGAATCCGGCGAGCACCACCAGATCCGGTCGGTGGGCGGCAACCTTGTCGGCCAGCGCCCGATCCCAGGCCCCTCGATCTGCGAAGTCAGCCATGCGCACCACCTCGCCCGCAACGCCGTGCCGCCCGGCTCGTACCAGCGCCTGGGCGTCGGCCCGGTCGGAGAAGACCCCGACGACCGCACCGGGAAAGCCGGGATCGCGCTGGGCGTCGAGCAGAGCCTGCAGGAGGGTCCCTGCTCCCGAAGCCAGGACGACCAACCGGGCGGACACGGCCAGCACCCTAACCGTCGTCAGCGCCGCCGAGACAGGTACCGTCGCCGCAGGACGCCAGCTGACAGACCCGCCGGGAGAGCCAGCACACCAGCGGCCACGACGGCGGTGGCCACGGGAGGCGCTCCGATGCTCGCCATGCCGCCGTCCCCCAAGGCGCCACCGGCCAGCCATTGCGCCAGGCCGATTCCGGCTGCAAGCAGCAGGCCTGCGGCCATCGCCCAACCGGCCGCAGGCAGCGGGCTCAGGTCGTCATCGAGGCGACGCGCCACGACCACCCCCACGATCAGTCCGCACAAGAGTGGAACCGCCAGGCCGAGCAGGGCACCCAATGGCACCGCCGGCCGATCCGGCAGGGCGGCGATCAACGGCAGCCCGGGTACCAGGCCCAAGGTCACCGCAAAGGCGGACACCGTCGTACCGGCTCCGACGGCGAACCCGGGTCCGAGCAGTACCGCCACCGCGTACAGAGCGGCGTTGGGCAGGAGCAACACGCTCAGCACGAACAGCCCGAGTCCGGCGCTCCAGCTCGGCGCCAGGCTCTCGGTGAGCGTCGCGAACCCGGCTCGGTCCACGGCGATCGAGATGCCGACGGTGCTCACCCCGGCAGCCGACAGTACGAGGGCGCCGGCGCCGGCGCCGGACAGCACCGCTCGGGACGGGAAGGACGAGAGGTCGTGCAGCAGCCGGCCGTGGCCGGCCGTGCGCAGCAGACCGCCGGCCGCCACGACGCCGCTCAGCGCCACGATCCCGGGAACGGCTGACCCGAACCCGATCTCGGCGCCGGAGGTGGCACCGAGCAGAACCAATCCCAGCCCGATTGCGGTGTAGCTGACCATGAGTCCGCCCAGCACGCTGGCCAGCTGAGCCAGGCTGTCCACCTGGGTGCGTCTACCCGCCCAGCAGGCGGCATACCAGCAGCAGATGGCCAGCAGGGCGCTCAGTCCCAACGGAGTGATCGCAACCAGCACGCCGCCCGCGGCCACGTCCGCACCGTGCCCCACCAGCCAGGCCTGCACCGACAGCCGGCCCGGGCCGAGGACGGATCCCCCGATGGCGGGTTCGACGATCCAGGCCAGGCCGATCAGCGCAGCGAGGATCACCAGGCCGGCCGCGACCGCGCCCAGTCCGGCCAGGGCCCCGGTGAGCAGCAGTCCAGCGCCCGCACTGGAGGGTGGCTCAGCATCCGCGGTGGCCCGGCGATCCGGCGCCGCGAACCGTCGGGTTCCTACGGAGGTCACGTCCCCACCATGCAAGGTAGTGGCGACGGTACGAGGCAGGCGCGCCGACAGCGCGTCGTACGGGTCCGACCGTTTCACCGACCTGAGGTGGCGGGTTACCTTCTTCGACCCGACCCGCCTTGCGCGACAAGGACTCCCAGGTTGGCCGTAAACAGGCCGCCCAGTGCCAACCAGAATCCAACGCCTAGGGCGAGGCCCGGGGTGCCGGCTCCGGCCAGGTCGCCCAGCGACTCGTCGAGGAAGCGCTGCCCTAGTGCGCTGAAGTCGACCGAGCTGGCGAAGTTGATGACAATGACATCAACCACGAGGACAACTGCTGTCAAGCCTCGGCGTACGGTGCGGCTTCTCCGGAGCACCCGTAGCGCCAGAGCAGCCGCCACCAACGCGACCAGGATCATGAGCACCGCGGCAACCGACGTGAGGATCAGGTCCCAGGCATTCGTCGAGAAGCCAGTGGGGGCAGCACTCGACGAGACGCCGAAGGTCTCCTCGCAGGTCGCCCGGAACCCCGGGTCGGCGATGTCAGCGCACGGGCTACCGAACTCGAGACCAGGAACCGAGGGAAAATCGAGAAAGATCCAGGTCAGGAAGCTGCCGATGAAGAACAACAGACCACCTGCGGCAAGGATGATGTCGCCACCGAGTGACCGCTGACCTGGCGTTGCGGGACCGGACTCACCCGGGGGCGCTCCGGTCTGCGGCGCCGTCGCGTACGGTCCCGTATTCGAGGCCTGAGGAGCAACTCCGGGCGGGCTATGGCTCGGGTATCCGGGGCCGGCCTTCTCGAACGATGACATCTGGGACTCCCGCGCTCAGCTCCGGCGTCCGGGTTGACGCCAGATGTCAGCTATGGCGCACCGAACTCGACCCCGGTTCCACGGCCAGCTATCAGCCTATAGAGGCAACGCACAGCAGCGGGCGCCAGAGCTTTCGCTCCAGCGCCCCGCTGGCCATGCATGTCATGGTCGCCGTGAGCGGCGAGCCTCGGTATCTGGAAACTCAGTGTTGTGGCGGACCGCCGGCCGGTGGATTCGAGCCGTACGGCGGGGGCGGGGCGGGGCTGGAGCCGGCACCGGGGGCCGACGATTGTCCCTGCGCCGGGTTGACTCCAGGGTGTGCCGGCTGCTGACCGTAGCCGACACCGGGTGACTGCTGGCCGGGTTGGCCATACCCGCCGGGTCCCTGCGGACCGGGTCCCTGCGGACCGGCCTGTCCATAACCCCCGGGTGCCTGCTGGCCCGGCTGTCCGTATCCGCCCGGTGCCTGCTGGCCATAGCCCTGCTGCTGACTGCCGCCTTGTGCGGCGTACTGCTGCCATTTGTTGAGCCCGCCCTGCATGGCCTTGGTACCACCGGCAGCCAGAAAGGACATCACCACGCCGGCGAGGAAGATCAGCAGGGCCAGCAGACCGAGCCAGACCCCGAACGCGGGCCCTACGTTGAACCCGAAGCCGTCCTCCGCGGTGACAATGTCCAGGAACCCGATGAGGAAGAAGATCGCTGCGAGCAGGCCGAGCGCGGCGGTCACGAAGTGCATGGGGAAGCTCTTGGGCAGCACGTTGAGTGCCTTCACGATCACCGCGATGGCTCCCAGGAGCAGGAGTACGGCCGCGAACCCGAGCAGGCCGGAGACGCTCCAAGCGCTGCCGGACTGGCTGCAGTCACCGGCGAGCTCGGCCGGCACGTCGTCACAGAAATCGACTGTGGCCCACGGAAGGAAGCTGACGATGAAGAACAGCAGCCCGCCGCCGATCATCAGCCAGTCCGGCGTGCTGAGTGACTTCATGTCGAACGAGCTGCCGCTGCCGCTTCCCGCACCATGTCCTGGGTACTGCCCGGGCGCACCGTAGGAGGGCTGCTGCGGCTGGCCGCCGGGCTGCTGGCCGTATCCGGGCTGGCCGCCAGGCTGCTGGCCGTATCCGGGCTGGCCGCCGTGCGCCGGTTGGCCACCTGGCCCCTGCCCTTGCAGGCCACCCTGCCCTTGCTGGCCATAGCCCGGCTGCTGGCCGCCGGGCTGTTGGCCGAACCCGCCGGGCTGCGATCCACCGGGCTGTTGGCCGTACCCCCCCGGGGATCCGGGTCCGCTGCCGGGTGCAGTCATCGCTTCCACTCCTTCGCCTACGCCGCCGGGATGGCGACTGTCGTTACGCATCTTCTCAGTGCTGATTTCTCACGTACCGGAATCACTGTGCGCTGCGGCTCAGCATGCTGGGTATGCCCAGGACGGGCAAGGGGCCGCGCCCAGGAGTGCCCTGCCGACAGTGCGTGCCCATCAGCACCATGCCCAGGCGGTGCTCAACCGGAGCTAGAGCCCACCAGCTCCCGCATCAGCTGTGCTGTCTCCGACGGAGTCCTGCCGACCCGCACACCGGCCGCTTCCAGCGCTTCCTTCTTCGCCTGTGCCGTACCGGAGGACCCGGAGACAATCGCACCGGCGTGGCCCATCGTCTTGCCCTCGGGCGCGGTGAAGCCGGCGACGTACCCGACCACCGGCTTGGTCAGGTTGGCTGCGATGAAATCGGCAGCCCGCTCCTCGGCATCGCCGCCGATCTCGCCGATCATCACGATCGCCTCGGTGTCCGGGTCTGCCTCAAAGGCTGCCAGGCAGTCGATGTGGGTGGTGCCGATGACCGGGTCGCCGCCGATGCCGACCGCGGTCGAGAAGCCGATGTCTCGCAGCTCGTACATCATCTGGTACGTCAGCGTCCCGGACTTGCTGACCAGCCCGATCCGGCCTTTGCCGGCGATGTTGGCCGGGATGATTCCCGCGTTGGACCGACCGGGTGAGATCACGCCAGGACAGTTCGGCCCGATGATCCGGGTGAGGCTGCCTTGAGCATGCGCCCAGAACGCGGTGGAGTCGTGGATCGGAATGCCCTCGGTGATCACCACCGCGAGCCCGATCCCCGCGTCCACCGCCTCGATCACCGCGGACTTGGCGAACTTCGGCGGTACGAAGATCACCGTGACATCAGCGGCGGTCTGCGCGATCGCCTCGGACACCGAGTCGAATACCGGAATCGCTCGTCCGTCGAAGTCTGCGCTCTGGCCACCCTTGCCCGGGGTCACGCCGCCGACGATCGCTGTCCCCGAGGCCAGCATCCGCCGGGTGTGCTTGCTGCCCTCGGAGCCGGTCATACCTTGGACGATGACCTTGCTGTTCTCGCTCAGGAAGATCGACATCGGGTACGGCTCCTCTACTTGTCCGCGGCAACGAGTTCGGCAGCTCGCCGCGCGGCGCCGTCCATGGTGTCCACCTGTTCGACCAGCGGGTGCGCAGCCTCGTCGAGGATGCGGCGGCCCTCCTCGACGTTGTTGCCGTCCAGCCGTACGACGATCGGCTTGGTCGCGGAGTCCCCGAGCAGGCCGAGAGCCGCGACGATTCCGTCGGCGACCGCATCGCAGGCGGTGATGCCGCCGAAGACGTTGACGAAGACGCTGCGTACCGACGGATCAGACAGGATGATGCCGAGCCCGTCGGCCATGACCTGGGCCGATGCTCCGCCCCCGATGTCGAGGAAGTTGGCCGGTTCGACGCCACCGAACTCCTCGCCGGCGTAGGCGACGACGTCCAATGTGGACATCACCAGCCCGGCACCGTTTCCGATGATGCCGACCTGGCCGTCCAGCTTGACGTAGTTGAGGTTCTTGGCCTTGGCCTGCTGCTCTAGGGGGTCGGCCGCCGCACTGTCCTCCAGCTCGGCGTGCTCGGCATGCCGAAAGCCGGCGTTCTCGTCGAGGGTCACCTTCCCGTCGAGGGCGAGCACTGTGCCATCCGGTGCCTTGGCCAGTGGATTCACCTCGACCAGCGTCGCGTCCTCGCCGACGAACACCTTCCACAGCGACACCGCGATCGCCACCACCTGGTCGGCAACCTCGTCCGGGAAGCGGGCCGCGGTGACGATCTCGCGGGCCAGAGCCTCGTCCACGCCGACGCCGGCATCGATCGGGATGCGGGCCAGCGCGTCGGGCTTGTTGGCGGCGACCTCTTCGATCTCGACACCGCCCTCGACGGAGGCGATGCAGAGGAAGCTGCGGTTGGCCCGGTCGACCAAGTAGGAGAAGTAGTACTCCTCGGCGATGTCGCTGGCCTGCGCGATCAGCACCCGGTGGACGGTGTGCCCCTTGATGTCCATGCCGAGGATGTCGCTGGCGCGGGCGTAGGCATCTTCGGGGGTATCGGCCAGTTTCACCCCGCCGGCCTTCCCGCGACCACCGGTCTTGACCTGGGCCTTGACCACGACCTGGCCACCGATATCGGCGGCGATGTCCCTCGCCTGTTCTGGCGTGGTAGCTACCCCGCCGGCCAGCACGGGCACGCCGTAGGAGGCAAAGACATCACGGGCTTGGTACTCGTAGAGGTCCACGACCGGCGACGATAGCGAAGCTTCCGAACAGGAGGGTCGCGGGAGGCTAGGCGGCCGGTGCCGTCACGTTCGTACGTACCCAGTCCACGATGTCGGTGGTCGTCGCACCCGGGGTGAAGATCTTCGCCACGCCCAGCTCCTCGAGCTCCGGGATGTCGGCGTCCGGGACGATGCCCCCGCCGAAGACCAGAACGTCATCGATCTCGCGTTCGCGCAGCAGCTCGGTGAGCCGGCGGAACAGGGTCATGTGAGCACCGGACAGGACCGAGAGCCCGACGGCGTCGGCATCCTCCTGGATGACTGTCTCCACGATCTGCTCCGGCGTCTGATGCAGTCCGGTGTAGATGACCTCCATGCCGGCATCACGCAGGGCACGGGCCACGACCTTGGCTCCACGGTCGTGACCGTCCAGACCGGGCTTCGCGACGACGACCCGGATTCGCTGGTTCATGTGGGTTCTTGCCTCGCTCACTGCTCGCGGGTCGTCTCGGCGGTTCGGCGGTTCGGGGGGTCTTGCGTCAGATTAACCCCTTCTTGAGCGCGCGTCGGCTGGCCGGACGCATCGGGAGCTCGCGGGTGATCGGACGCACCGGAGGGTGCCAGCGCCAGGCGAGCAGGGTCAGCGCGGCATAGCCGACGCCCACCACGAGCAAGCCCCAGCCCCCGACGGTTGCTTCGATGTCGGTCGAACGCGCGGCATCGACCAGGGCTCGTCCGGCGAGCGCGACGAGGTAGGCGGCAAAGGCGCCCAACGCCCCGACCACCGCCAGCCGGGGTCGCAGGGTCGTGGCGAAGACCGAGAAGAGCACCAACACACCGCTGAGGACCAGGCCGGCGGTCAGGGACAGGCCGGGCCGGTCGAACAGGCCGATCGCACCCTCGATCGGAGTGACGGTCTCCACCGGACGCAGCGCCCCGGCGAAGGGTTGTTGGCTCACCGTGACCTGGTCCGGGATCTGCACCAGGGTGGCGCCGAGGGCCAGTACGGCGAGCACCCCGCCGACGGCCGCCAGACCACCGAGTGCGGGGCGTCCTGGATCGAGGCTTTCGCTGTCGTCCATCACAACCCGCGACCACAGCCAGCCAACGGCCAGGCCCACTGCGACGAGCACCAGCAGTGCGGCCACGGCTACGTACCACCCAGTCAGCGGTTCCACCTGACTGGTGAGCAGCCGCCGGCCGGCGATGATCTCGTATCTGCCGCGCGCCGCGGCCTGGCTGGCCCAGTACAGCTCGGCGAGCAGCCCGGCCCCCGATATGGCCGCCACCACTCCCAGCGCAGCCAGGCCCAGGCGGGGATAGCGGCCGAGCACGATGCTGAGTCCGGCGGTGATGATCGTCAGCGGCCAGATCCAGGAGACCAGGATGGTGGCCAGTGAGTCGCCGAGTATCACCCGCTCGTCGCCCACAGCGAGCTGGGGCAACACAACGGAGACTGCGAGCAGCAAGCCGCCCAGAACCCCGAGAACACCCACGAGGCGGGTGGCGCTCGGCACGTATCCGAGGACGACCTCGCCGGCCGGTTCCCGACGGGTCGGCCTGCTCGCGGCCTTCTTCGTCGGCCGCTGCTGCGCCGTACGGGGGCGGGTGGTACGGCCGGCCGCGGGGCGCGCCGGTCGCTTCTTCGCAGGCATGTCGGGGGCGACGCTAGCAACGATGGCGCCGCCGGTAGTCACCGTGATCGGAAGTTACCGGCGCGGAGGGTTTGCATCCCGTGCACGGTTTGGTTACGGTCGCGTCACGGAGCCGAACAGGGCTCCGTTCTGCTGTCAAATCATAGGGGTCTGGTGTCGCGTCACCGCACGCCTTGCGCGCAGCGCGAGGCCAGTCGCATTCCGCGACCCCCCCGCAACCGCGGTCCATTGATCCTCGCCGCACTCGTGATCGGCGCCCTACTGGTCGCGGTCCCCGGCCTCATCCCCGGTCCAGAGACGCCGCCAGCGGTGAGCGCGGACAGCCTGTACGGCATCGGCAGCGACACCGGCATCCCGCTCGGCGGCGACGGCACCCGCCAGGCCATCTCCGAGACCGAGGCAGCAGCCCGCCTTGAATTGTTGGCCGCCTCACGTGCCGAGCGCGACGCGGTAGTCGAATACTTCCTTCCGGTGTCCGGCCGGCTCACCAGTTGTTTCTGCATGCGTTGGGGAACCATGCACCAGGGCGTCGATATCGCCGCGCCGACGGGTACCCCGATCGTGGCCCCGGATGCCGGGGTGGTGCTCGAAGCAGGTCCGGCGAGCGGGTTCGGCAACGTCGTCTACTTGCAGCACGAGAATGGCGACGTGACCGTGTACGGCCACATGTCCACGGTGCTCGTCGAGGCCGGTCAGATCGTGCAGGGCGGCGAGACAATCGCCGAAGTGGGATCGACTGGTTACTCAACCGGTCCGCACCTGCACTTCGAGGTTTACACAGGCGGCCTCGACGGTGAGCGGGTGGATCCCGCCGAATGGCTGCTCGAGCGCGGCATCGACATCGCCGCACTGCCCACCAGCGACTGACCTGACGCCGGCAGTTACCCAAGCGCTAGAGCAGTTACCCAAGCGCTAGAGCTTGTGCACCGGGGCGTAGCGCAGGATCAGCCGCTTGTAGCCGCCCGTACCGAAGTCGATCGTGGCTTG
>JACCUM010000036.1 GCA_013811805.1 Geodermatophilaceae bacterium
GACGGGCCGCCGAGGCGGCCAACCAGACGGCATAGTCTGTCCCGGCCGTTGTCGGGCGCGTAGCTCAGCGGTCAGAGCACTCGGCTTACAACCGAGCGGTCGCTGGTTCGATCCCAGCCGCGCCCACCGCACCGCCACAAGTGATCGTTCCGTTGCCTATGGCGGCGGCGCCTGTGCATAGGCTCCGGTGATGCCCACGCTTGCTGATGTCATCGCCGTGCTCGAGGCGCGCTACGACCCAGGTCTCGCCGAGCCCTGGGACTCCATCGGGCTGGTCTGTGGGGATCCGGATGTCGCCGTACGCCGGGTGCTGTTCGCCGTCGACCCGGTTGCCAGCACCATCGAGGAAGCGATCGAGGCACGGGCCGACCTGCTCGTCACCCATCACCCGCTGTTCCTGTCCGGCGTGCACGGCGTCCCCGCTTCGGATCCCAAAGGCCGCCTGGTCCACCGGTTGATCTCAGCCGGCTGCGGGCTCTTCGTCGCGCACACCAATGCCGATCGGGCGCGTCCTGGGGTCAGCGACGCCTTGGCTGCAGCGGTCGGACTGGTCGAGACCGACCCGCTCGAGCCCGCGGACACCACCCCCCTGGACAAGATCATCGCCTTCGTGCCGACGGAGGCGGCCCAGCTCGTCGTCGACGCACTCAGCGAAGCTGGGGCAGGCGCCATCGGCGACTACAGCCGGGCCGCCTTTCTGAACGCGGGAATCGGCACCTTCATCCCCGGTCCTGGAGCGAATCCGGTCATCGGCGCCGTCGGCTGTGTGGAGGAGGTCGCCGAGAACCGGATCGAGATGGTGCTCCCACGTTCGCGGCGGGCTGCGGTCGTCGAGGCACTATGTGCTGCCCACCCGTTCGAGGAACCGGCATACAACATCGTGGGTCTTGCCAGCCTGCCCAGCACGAGGCAGGGCATCGGCCGGATCGGTGCACTCGAGCAACCGCAGTCGTTGCGCGAGTTCGCCGCCCATGTCGCCGACGGCCTCCCGGCCACGGCCTGCGGCGTACGCATCGCCGGCGACCCGGACAAGGAGATCCGTACCGTCGCGGTGTGCGGCGGCTCCGGCGGCTCACTGATCGAGACAGCCCGCTCGGCCGGCGCAGACGCGTTTCTCACCTCCGACCTACGGCATCACGTCGTCAGCGAGTCGCGGGAGAACAGCGGCCTGGCATTGCTGGATGCCACCCATTGGGCGACCGAATGGCCTTGGCTACCAGCAGCTGCGCGACTCTTGCGTCGAGATCTGTCTGACGCCATGATCGAGGTCATCGTGTCCGCGCGGCGGACTGACCCATGGAACGCGGCGCTGCAAGCCACGTCGACGCAGGAGGCACCTGATGGCGGAGGACAGCTCTGGTGAGACTTCAGCACTGAGTACTGGCGGGGGGAACGGTCACGTCGGCGGTGAGACCGGGGACAGGACTGACCGTCGGCGAAAAAGCGACCGTCAGCAAAGCAATGACCGCAGCGCCTGGAACTGGCTGCTGTTGCCCGCCATCGTTATTCCGCTGCTAGTCCCGCTCTACAACCGCGTCGAACCGACGCTGTTCGGCTGGCCGTTCTTCTACTGGGGACAACTCGCTTTCATCGCCCTGGGCGTCGCGACCACCAGCGTCGTCTATCAGAAGACCAAGACCCGCAAGAACCCGGACGCTCGAAGTCGAGCAGGCAGTGGGACCGCCGAGCGGACGGGGCGCTGACAATGGATGGCATCAAGACCACCGAGCTCGTCGTCTTCATCTTCTTCTTCCTGCTGGTCACGGTCTTGGGCTTTTACGCCGCCCGCTGGCGTCGACCAGATGATCTCCTGCACCTGGACGAATGGGGGCTGGGCGGGCGGAACTTCGGTTCCTGGGTCACCTGGTTCCTCGTCGGAGGTGACCTCTACACCGCGTACACCTTCGTCGCCGTACCCGCCCTGATGTTCGGCGCCGGCGCGGCCGGCTTCTTCGCTGTGCCGTACACGATCATTCTGTATCCGATCTTCTTCCTGATCCTGATCCGGCTCTGGTCGGTCTCGCACGTACGCGGGTACGTGACACCGGCGGATTTCGTACGAGCGCGGTGGGATTCGCCGACGTTAGCGTTGCTGGTGGCGATCACCGGGATCGTGGCGACGATGCCCTACATCGCCCTGCAGTTGATCGGCATCGAGGCGGTCCTGAAGACGATGGGCGTCGAGGGTGAGATCCCGATCGTGGTCGCCTTCGTCATCCTGGCGCTCTACACCTACAGCTCCGGGCTGCGCGCGCCGGCGCTGATTGCGTTCGTCAAGGACACCCTGATCTACCTGACGATCATCGTGGCGATCATCGTGATTCCCTCGAAGCTCGGCGGCTGGGACGTCATCTTCGGTGCGGCCGAGGAGAAGTTCGGCTCCGGCTCAGGCGTGCTGCTGCCGGCCACGGGCCAACTGCAGTACGCCACGCTGGCATTGGGCTCTGCGCTTGCGCTGTTCCTCTATCCCCACTCGATCACCGGCGTACTCGCCTCGAAGAACCGGGATGTCATCAAGCGAAACATGTCGGCGCTGCCGGCCTACAGCCTGGCGCTGGGACTGCTTGCGCTGCTGGGCTTCATGGCGATTGCCGCTGGGACGACCCCCATCGGCGGGGACGGCAACACGATCGTGCCTGCCCTACTGGAGAGTCAGTTCCCGGACTGGTTCGCCGGGGTTGCCTTCGCGGCCATCGGGATCGGCGCTTTGGTACCTGCGGCAATCATGTCGATCGCCGCGGCGAACCTGTTCACCCGCAACATCTACAAGGAGTACATCCGTAAGGATGCGTCCAGCCGAGATGAGGCGAAGGTCGCCAAGATCGCCTCGCTCGTGGTCAAGCTCGGGGCGCTGGCGGTCATCATCTTCATCGACCCGCAGTTCTCCATCGACCTGCAACTGATCGGCGGGGTGATCATCCTGCAGACCTTGCCGGCGCTGGCAATCGGGCTCTTCACCCGCTGGTTCCACCGCTGGGCGCTGATCGCCGGTTGGGTGGCCGGAATGGGCATCGGCATGCTGATGCTCTACAACATCGCCCGGATCGATCCGGCGACCGGCGAGGTCATCCGGGCACACTTCGGTGGTTCGGCCTTCGCCTTGAGCAAGCTCGGCTTCGACACGCCGACGACCATCTACACGGGGTTCGTGGCCATCGGGGTGAACCTCCTCGTCACGGTCATCGCGACGTTCATCCTGCGGGCGATGAACCAGCCCGAGGGCACCGACTCGACCCGGCTCGAGGACTACTTCGCCGACGAAGACGACCCCCGAGTCCAGGACCTGCCACTCGACATCGGTGAGCCCGAGCCGGTCGCGGGGGGCGCAGGCCGCCCTCGCGGCCCGGATCCGGTGACCTGAGTCGGGTCGGAGTAGACGCGCGATCCACGCCAGGCGTCGGAGGCTGACCGGAGCGCAGGCGCGGGTCACGCCTGCGGGTAGGTTCGCACGGGTGCAAGCCGATCCCTTCGCGCAGCGGCGCCTGCTCGACGTGCAAGCCCTGGACTCGACCCTGAGCCGGCTCGAGCACCGCCGCGTCAGGCTGCCGGAGGCAGTGGCTCTGGAGCAGCAGAGCCTCCAGTTGGAAGAGTTCCAGGACGCTGCTGGCCGGGTCGAAACCGAACTCGCCGACCTCGGCCGAGAACAGCGCCGGCTCGAGGGTGACGTAGAGACCGTGCGGGCCAGACAGGATCGGGACAACACCCGGTTGACCTCTGGGGCGATCACGAATGCGCGCGAGCTCGAGTCGCTGCAGCACGAGTTGGAAACGCTGGCTCGGCGGCAGTCCGATCTGGAGGACCAGGTCCTCGATCTGATGGAGCGCCGCGAGGAGATGGAGGGGCGGCTTGCCGGGCTGCAGACGTCGCGTACGGAGGCCGAGGCTGAGGTGCTCCGACTGTCCGAGGCCCGGGACGCCGCGCTTGGCTCGATCGAAGTAGACCGTGCCGCTGCCGTGACCCAGCGGGCCGAACGCGCAGCGGGTCTGCCGGAGGATCTGCTGAAGCTCTACGACACGATCCGGGCCGGTGCCGGGGCCGGGATCGGAGCCGCCGCCCTGCGCGCCCGTCGCTGCGAGGGCTGTCGGATGGACGTGTCCGGAACCGAGCTCTCGCGGGCTCGTACGGCCCCGCCGCAGGAGGTGTTGCGCTGCGATGAGTGCCGACGAATCCTGGTGCGGGTCACCGACTCCGGCCTGTGAGACGTCTGATCGTCGAGGCCGACGGTGGTTCTCGAGGCAATCCCGGGCCCGCCGGGTACGGAGCGCTTGTCCTCGACCCGGTGACGGGTCAGGTGCTGGCCGAGCGGGGTGAGGCTTTCGGCCGGGCGACCAACAACGTCGCGGAATACCGCGGACTGATCGCCGGCCTCGAAGCTGTTCTGGACTTCGGGCCGTCCGAGGTCGAGGTACGGATGGACTCCAAGTTGGTCGTCGAGCAGATGTCCGGGCGGTGGAAGATCAAACACGCCGACCTTCGTCCGTTGGCTTTGCAAGCGCAACGACTGGCCCAGCGGCTGCCGAGAGTGACCTACACCTGGATTCCCCGAGAGCGCAACAGCGCAGCCGACCGGCTGGCCAACCAGGCTCTTGACGGCGTACCGATCGGGCAGTCCCATCCGTCGGTCAAGCGCGGTCAGCGGGGTGCAGCGGATGCCGGCAGGACGGCCGCGGTGTCCGGGCCTCCCGACGGGCGTCTTCCCGTCGGGCGTCCTTGGGGCGGGTCGGCTCCCGAAGGGGATTCGTTCGACCCGATCGCAGCCGTCCCGACCCGACTGTTTCTCATCCGACACGGGCAGAGCCCGCACACGCCCGAGCGTCGCTTCAGCGGGCGCAACGATCTCTCCCTCACCGAGCAAGGCCAGGCCCAGATCGCCGCTCTCGCAGCGCGACTTGCGGCTCTGGGCTCGATCGGCGCGATCCTGAGTTCCCCGCTCCGACGGACCCGCCAGAGTGCCCAGACCGTGGCCGATGCCCTGCATCTGCCGGTAGACATCGACGACGACCTGGTCGAACTGGACTTCGGAGCCTTCGAAGGTCTCACCTGGGCGCAGGCCGCCGCTGATCACCCCGCCGAACTCGCCGCGTTTCGCGGCTCTCCGGACATCGCGCCGCCGGGAGGGGAAAGCATCGCCAGTGTCGGCGATCGAGTGCAGGCCGCGCTGCGCAGGATCCTGGACGAAAACGCGGGCCGCGACGTGGCAGTCGTCACCCATGTGACGCCGATCAAAGCGCTGTTGTGCTTGGCTCTCGACGTAGGCTTGTCCACAGTGCACCGGTTCTTCCTCGCCCCGGCCAGCCTCTCGATCATCGAGTGGTACGTCGACGGGCGCGCCAGCGTGACGCTGGTGAACGACACGAGTCACTGGGAGGGCAGTTGACCACCGCACTGGGTACCGATCGGCCGACAATGACGTCCGCGGACTACCACCGGTGGGCCGCAGAGGTCCGCTCCCTGGCCGAGCAGCGCGGTGCAGTCATCCTCGCGCACAACTACCAGGTCCCCGAGATCCAGGACGTCGCGCACTTCACCGGAGATTCGCTGTACCTCTCCAGGATCGCTGCGCAGACCGACGCTGCGATCATCGTGTTCTGCGGGGTTCACTTCATGGCCGAGACGGCCAAGATCCTTTCGCCTGACAAGCGGGTGCTGTTGCCCGATCACGCGGCAGGTTGCTCGCTGGCCGACAGCATCAATGCCGACCAACTGCGCGCCTGGAAGGCAGAGCATCCCGGTGCGGTCGTCGTGTCCTATGTCAACACGACCGCTGCGGTGAAGGCAGAGACCGACATCTGCTGCACGTCCTCCAACGCCGCCGACGTGGTCCGCTCGATCCCTGAAGACACCGAGATCCTGTTCTGCCCGGACCAGTTCCTCGGAGCGCACGTCAAGCGGGTGACCGGCCGGCACAACATGCACATCTGGGCGGGGGAGTGCCACGTCCACGCCGGCATCAGCCCGTCGGATGTACGCGCGAAGGTTGCTGCCTATCCGGATGCGGACATCCTGGTCCACCCCGAATGCGGCTGCACCACATCAGTTCTCGACCTGATCTCGTCCGGCGACCTGCCAGCGGACCGTACGAGAGTGCTCTCCACCGGCGGGATGGTCGAAGCGGCTGCCACCACGGTCTCGGGTCAGGTCCTCATCGCGACCGAGACCGGGATCCTGCACCAGTTGAGGGGACTCAACGACAGGGCTGAGTTCATCGCCATGAACGACCGGGCAACCTGCCGGTACATGAAGATGATCACCCCGGCGAAGCTGCTCACGACGCTGCGCGAGGACACCGGCGACATCGCCGTACCGGCCGACATCGCCGCAAAGGCTCGAGCGGCTGTGGAACGAATGATCGCAATCGGCTCCCCCGGTCGCGGCGGCGAATAGCTCACTGGCTGATCGGCGATCAGCCGAAGAGCCGCACCGAGATCCAGAGGGCGACAGTCGCCGCGATCAGGGTCGGGGGAGCGGTCAGCACCCCGATCTTGGTGAATTCCAACGGGCTCGGTGCCGCTGCGTACGGCGGAAGAATTCGCCGCCAGACCAGCATGCTGTGCGAACCGAGATAGCTGAGGTTGGCGCCGATGTTCACTCCGATCAGGAGTGCCAGAATCGCCGGCGTCCCGGCCAGCGCGGCAGCCGGCACCAGCACGAGAGTTGCCGCGATGTTGCCGACCAGATTGGCCAGCACAGCCCCGATACCGGCCGCGGCGAGCAGCGCCACCAAGCCGACACCGTCAGGCAGGGCCGCGGAGAGCAGATCGCCGACGCCGTTCTCCTGGATGCCGCGCACGATCACCGCAAGCCCGACGACGAACAAGGCGAAGGACAGATTCGCCGCTTCCATGATGTCGCCGACGGTGTTTCGACGGCCGATCAGTTGCCGTACGGCGAGCACGCCCGCGCCGGCTGCGACCGGCCAGACGAGCGCCACTCCGATGGCCGAGGCGACGACGAATCCGACGGCGGTCGACGCCAGGACTGCGATGGCAAGCCGCGGGACGGGTGGCTGCTCGGAGGCCGTAAAAGCTTGCTCGGCGGGCTGGATGTCGAGGTCAGCGGCGTAGAGCCGGCGCAGGAGGGCGTACTGGGTGACCAGGGCAACCAGCCAGGGCAAGGCCATGAACCCGGTGAAGGACAACACGGACAGTCCGGTCGCGGAGAAGGCGAGCAGATTGGTGAGATTGCTGACCGGCAGCAGCAGGGAGGCCGAGTTGGCCAGCGGTCCGCAGGCATAGCCGTGGGGGCGAGTACTCAGGTGCATCCGGCTGACGGTCATGACGACAACCGGCGTAAGCAGCAGGACTGCCGCATCCACGCTGAGGACGGCGGTGGTCACCGCAGTGACGAGGATGAGGCGTCGAAACTTCGCCACCGATGACCGGTCGCGAGCAGGCAGCGAAAGCTTTGCTGCCCAAGCGAATACCCCCTCCACGTCGGCAAGGCGGGCGAGGATCGTCAGAGTCGACAGGAGGATGAGGACGGATCCGACGTCATAGATCTCGTCGGCCGCGGGTCCTCCGCCGATCGCCCCGACCAGGACGGCAAGGGCGGCGCCGAGGACGCTGACCCCCGCCGCGGCCGGCGCGCGGTGTCCGCGTAATGCCACCGCGAGAACGAGAACCAATAGCGGCACCGTGACCGCCAAAGCCGCGAGGTCCACCACAAGCCGCGAGCCTACGGATGCCCGCGAAAGGGCTCGCGGACTCCGCCGCCGGCCCGATGACCACGACCGGCTCAGACCTGACGACGGCCGATCAAGGCGACAGAACCAGGCCGACGACGTTGCCGTCGGTGTCAGTCACAGTGGCGATCAACTTGCCCCTGCAACCAGTCGACGGTGCGGCTGCGGTGGCCGCCACAATCTCGGGAAGAGCCCCGAGCCGCACAACCTGTCCTGGTCAACGAAGCTGCTGGAGCCGTGGGCCCGGCGGTCGACCGCGCGTCTTCGGCTTCACGGTCACGCGCGGGAAGATCGTCGAGATTGATCTGGTCGCCGACCCAGCGCGACTACAAGCACTCGAGCTGACGGTTCTCGAATGCTGACGGGCCAGCCGGGGTCTGCGGGCGCGGGTCCGCTGCTGGAGGCCCGAGGCAACTAGGATGTCGTCCACGACGGACGAGTCGGCTGGGCGATCGCGGGCATGGCAACATGATCGAGGAACGTCCGGGCTCCAGAGGGCAGGGTGGTTGCTAACGGCAACCCGGGGTGACCCGCGGGACAGTGCCACAGAGAACAGACCGCCGGACGGCTTCGGCCGCTCGGTAAGGGTGAAACGGTGGTGTAAGAGACCACCAGCGTCGCGGGTGACCGGGACGGCTAGGTAAACCCCACCCGGAGCAAGGTCGAAAGGGTCTGCACCACCTAGGTGGCGCGACCTGCGCAGGCGTTTTCAGGGCTGCCCGCCCGAGCCTGCGGGTGGACCGCACGAGCCTGCCGGCGACGGCAGGCCCAGATGGATGATCGCCCATCGGGATCGCCGTAAGGCACCCAGGGACAGAACCCGGCGTACAGGCCGACTCGTCCGCCGAAATCGGCGAAAACAGGCTCTGACCTGGGCTAACAGTTAGCGGCCTCGACCGCCCAGAGGCCCCCAGTCCGCACAGAGTCCGCAAGAATTCCTAGCACTGCGGGAAATGAGGTTGTCCCGCTCCCCGTTGGACTTCGGTGGCGGTCCTCGTGATCGTCAGGCGGCGATCACGGGCTCATCATGAC
>JACCUM010000041.1 GCA_013811805.1 Geodermatophilaceae bacterium
AGGGTGAGGACGGCAAGGTGGCCGTCCGCAACATCCGGCGACGGGCCAAGGAAGAACTGGAGCGCCTGCAAAAGGACGGCGAGGTCGGGGAGGACGACGTCCGTCGAGCCGAGAAGGAGCTGGACGAGATCACCTCGACCCACGTCGGCACGATCGACGAGGCGGTAAAGACCAAGGAAGCCGAGCTACTCGAGGTCTGATCGGTGCTCGAGGAGAAGCCCAAGAACCGGCTTGGCACACCGAGGACGCCGTCGGATTCGACGGGCGGAGCCCCTTCCGATCCGGCGCGTCCGGCGCCGGTCCTCGATCCAGCCAACGGCAGGCCCGCCCACCCGCCGTCGATCCACAATCGGCGAGGTAGCGCGCAGCCGCCTGCCGACCAGCCGCCTGCCGAACAGCCGCCCGCCGAACAGCCGCCCGCCGAACAGCCGCCCCCGCCCGCCGAGGCATCGCATCTCGATACGCAGCTAGCGCCGGGCGGCAGTCGAGCCGGCCGCAATCTGCCCATCGCGATCGCGGTCGGCGTCGGCTTAGCGGCTGCGGTCATCGCCTCGTTGGTGGTCTACCGGCCGGCCTTCCTCGCCATCCTGCTGCCCGCTGTCCTGATCAGTGTGTGGGAGTTCGCACGGGCGCTGCGATCGGCGCGGGTACGCCCGCCGCTGGTGCCGCTGCTGCTCGGCTCGGTTGCGATGGTCTCGCTCACCTGGCTCAGCGGGCCGGGCGGTTTGGCGGTCAGCACCATGCTGACGGTGTTGGCCGGTCTGGTGTGGCGGCTGTCCGACGGCCCGGTCGGCTACTTCCGCGACGCCTCCACCGCGGTACTGATCACGGTCTACGTGCCATTGCTCGCCTGCTTCGCGGTGCTGATGCTGCGACCCGACGACGGCGCCACCCGGATCGTCGCGTTCATCCTCACCGTGGTCTGCAGCGACGTCGGGGGGTACGTCGCCGGGGTGCTGTTCGGGAAACACCCGTTGTCGCCAACCGTCAGTCCGAAGAAGTCCTGGGAGGGGCTGGCCGGATCGGTCCTGGCCTGCATGATCGCCGGGATCCTGATGGTCGGGATGGCTCTGGGCGGCACCTGGTGGCAGGGGATCGTCTTCGGCGCGGCCATCGCCGCGACCGCGACTCTCGGGGATCTCGGCGAATCGATCGTCAAGCGTGATCTGGGCATCAAGGACATGGGCACGCTGCTGCCCGGACACGGCGGCCTGATGGATCGAATGGATTCCCTGTTGCCCTCGGCCGCGGTGGCCTACCTCCTGCTCACCGCGTTCGTCGGCGCCGGCTGAGTCCGGAACGCGCAGCCGATCTGGCGCGTCAAACCGACATGACCGAGTGGACGGCTGCGAGTCCGGGTGCCATGCCGTACGCCGGCCCTCCGCCGGCTCCCTTCGCCTCGCCGTATCTGGTGGTCGATCGGATTCCTGAGATCGAGCCCTATGTCGTGAATATCAACAAGGCCAAAGCCGGCGCGATTTGGGGAACTTTCGTCGCTTTCATCGTGCTGCTGTGGATCGGCTTGATCATCTCTGCCTTCGCGGCCACTGAGGAGCTGAACCCGCTGTCGATCATGTTGTTGCCGGCGCTGATCTCGATCGGTGTGAATTGCTTCATCTGGTACACCGTCGTCAGCGGCGGGCCGCAGCTCGCGATGAACCCGTACGGCATGTGGATCCGGGTGCGCAAGTGGCCGGTCAAGGCGCTGTTCCTGCCATGGGACTCCATCGAGCGGATCTATGTCCGGCGGGTCGGTCTCGTCGACCGAGCACTGTGCGTCCAGCCTAGGGACCCTCGGGCAGGGTCTGGCCTGGGCACGTTCGCGAACTGGGAACAGTCACTGCAGCAGGCCTTCACTGGGGCGCAGCTGACCGCATCCGTCCGGTTTGCCGATCGTCCGGAACCGGAGATCATGGGCGCCGTCTCGCACTTCGCCGCCGGGCGGGTGTGGCTGGGCTGATCACCGATGATCGTGACCAAGATCTGCTCAATCAGCGCTCGGCGTGTTGGCGGATCCAGGCGTGCATGGCGATCCCGGAGGCGACTCCGACGTTGATCGACCGGGTGGACCCGTACTGCGCGATCGAGCAGACCACCGAGGCCGAGGATCGGGCCGATTCGCTGAGTCCGCCACCCTCCTGACCGAAGAGCAGGACGCACTCGCGTGGCAGTACGGCGGTCTCCAACGCGACCGCGCCCGGCAGGTTGTCGATAGCAACCACCGGCAGCTGAGCCCTGTCGGCCCATTGCGCAAGCGCATCGGCGTCCGGGTGATAGCGGATGTGCTGATACCGATCGGTGACCATCGCTCCGCGGCGGTTCCAACGCCGCCGCCCGACGATGTGCACCTCCGCCGCCAGGAACGCGTTCGCCGTCCGTACGACCGTCCCGATGTTCAGATCGTGGGCGAAGTTCTCGATCGCGACGTGGAAAGGATGCCGGTGTCGGTCAAGATCGGCCACGATGGCCTCGACTGACCAGTATCGATAGCGGTCCACGACGTTGCGCCGATCGCCTTGGACGAGCAACTCGGGGTCCAGCCGCGGATCGTCCGGGACGGCTCCAGGCCAGGGTCCGACACCGACCGGCTCGCTGTCCACCGCCTCAGTCTGCCGTGCCGGCAACGTGCCGCTCTGCACGGCGCTGTGCGTGCGACCATGGGTAGGAGATGACCTCAACCTCCCTGCCCATGCCGCTCGTGTGGACGCCGCCGCGTGCAGCCAAGCCGCCGCGGCATCTCGCCGACCTCACGGTCGATCAGGTCCGAGCGGCCATGGTGGCGGCAGGTCACCAGGCCTACCGTGCCGAGCAGTTGTCCCGGCACTACTTCCACGCCCCGGTTGGCCAGGAGCTGACCGACGTACCCATCAGGGAGCGAGACGGCTTGCGTGCCGAGTTCTTGCCGGCCCTGTTGACGCCGATCAACGAACGGCTCGCGGATCGGGGCTCCACGCGTAAGACCCTATGGCGGGCTTTCGACGGCACCCTGATCGAGAGCGTGCTGATGCGCTACCCCGACCGGGCCACTCTGTGCGTGTCCAGTCAGGCCGGCTGCGGCATGGCGTGTCCGTTCTGTGCCACCGGACAGGGCGGGTTGACCCGCAACCTGTCGGCCGGGGAGATCGTGGACCAGGTGGTCTGGGCGGCCAAGGCGATGCGTGCCGGGGAGCTGCCCGGTGGACCGGGTCGGCTGTCCAATCTCGTCTTCATGGGTATGGGGGAGCCGCTGGCCAACTACAGCCGGGTCCTGACCGCGGTCCGCCGGATGCTCGCCCCCGCACCGCACGGGCTCGGCCTGTCGGCGCGCGGGATCACCGTCTCGACGGTCGGTCTAGTCCCGGCGATCGACCGGCTGGCAGACGAAGGACTTCCGCTGAACCTGGCCGTGAGTCTGCACGCCCCTGACGATGAACTGCGGGACACACTGGTACCGGTCAATACCCGCTGGCCCGTACGAGAGGTTCTGGATGCGGCCTGGCGCTACGCCGAGGTCACCGGGCGCCGGGTCTCCATCGAGTACGCCCTGATCCGTGACGTGAACGACTCCGTCCAGCGCGCCGATCAACTCGGCCGCCTGCTGTCCGGACGACTGACGCACGTCAACGTCATCCCGCTGAACCCCACTCCGGGTAGCAAGTGGGAGGCCAGCACGCCGCAGGCTCAGGACCGGTTCGTCGGCGCCATACGTTCCCACGGTGTGACCATTACGGTCCGGGATACGAGGGGCCGCGAGATCGATGGCGCTTGCGGGCAGCTCGCCGCCCCGGCGCGCGCAGAGCCGACCCGCTCGTGACCGATTGCCCCGCGGCCACCCGCGCCCGCTCGTGACCGAAGCCGAAGCCCACGCGCACAGCCACACCGACGTCTCCGGCGGATGGCTCCGGGCCGCCGTGTTCGGCGCCATGGACGGCCTGGTCACCAACACCGCCCTGGTGGCCGGCTTGGGCGCGGCGGCCCCCAGCGGCACCGTCGTGCTCGGCGGGGTCGCCGGACTGGTTGCCGGCGCGATATCGATGGCGCTCGGGGAATACACCTCGGTATCCACGCAGAACGAGCAGCTGGATCTCGAAGTCAGCAAGGAACGCCATGAGCTCCGCGTGCGTCCGGTAGAAGAACGCGCCGAGCTGGTCGAGATGTGGCGCAGCAGAGGGCTCGACCGCGCACTCGCTGAACAGGTTGCCGACCAACTTGCGCGCGATCCCGAGCAGGAGTTACGCGAGCACGCCCGAGCCGAACTCGGGCTGGACCCCGACGAGAAGCCCTCGCCCTGGACCGCATCAGTGTCCTCCTTCGTCTGCTTCGCGGTCGGGGCACTGATTCCGCTACTGCCCTACCTGTTCGGCTTGGACGAGGTATGGGCCGCCGTGGGCGTCGGTGGGATCGGATTGTTCTTTGCCGGTGTCCTCTCGGCCGGCTTCACAGCTCGGCCATGGTGGTCGGGTGGTCTTCGTCAGCTCATCATGGGGTTGCTTGCAGCAGGTCTGACCTACCTGATCGGATCCTGGATCGGTGGCCCGACCAGCTGACCGGGATGCGGATGAAGTCAGTCGGCGGCGTCGGCTGGGTACCATGCCTAGTGGCCGACGGCCGGGAAGATGGCGCGACGGAGGTCCCGCTGTGCAGGATGACACGGACGGCGCAAGCCCGAATGGGCAGCCTGGCTCGAAATCCGAGACCAAGGGTCAGCCCCCGCCAGATCTGTTCGTTCCCCTCGACGAGCAACTCGCGAACGTCTGGCGATGGAATGACGATCGCAATTGGGGTCTGTCGGCGGCTGAACTGGATGCGATCGACCTCACACCGCGCCGGTACGCCGATCCGCTGGTCGTCGATCTGATCGCGGTCTACCTCGACGACGTGCTCCTAGCTGACGGGCAAGGGCAGCTGGACGGCGTACGCCGAACCTGCCACGAACTGTGGGATATCGCATCCGCCCAACAGCCGAAGAGCTGGTTCTGGGACTGGGTACGTGATCGGTACGACCCTCGGCCCAAGCCGGTACGCCTGCTTCCCGGCATCATCCACTGGCCTGGCGTACGCCGGATGACCGTCGATCTGGGCGCGCACTGGGTTCCGGGTGAACACATCCGGCCGAGCAACATCCGTGGCCCCGGCTCGGCGCACGCGGAGATCCTTGCCGCGGCCGCGCACTTCCCGCGATGGGCGCGCGCGATGGACGGCGTGAGCGTTCCCTACATCTGGTTGTCCGGTTACCAGGTGACTCATCCCGAGGAGTCGACCCATCTACGGCTGCCCGGCCTGGCCTGGGTGGAGTACCGCCAGACACTGAGCTTCACGGTCGACCGGATCGACCGGGCACACAGCGGCTGGGCGTCTCCGATCGTGTAGCGCGGGTCCCGGTGGCCAGGTATCGCGAGCACCACGCACAGCGTCATTCCCACCGGCATCACCCGGCCAAAGGTGCGTAGCAGGCCTCGCTCGACCTGTAGATGCGGTGTCGGCTGCAGGCGGCGGAGCACCGGATGCACGAACACGTTAGTCCGGAACTCCGCCGAACGAGGTGACCCAGAACGGGTCCTGATTCGCGGTGGCAGCGACCGCCGGGGTGACTCCACCGTCGATCTACCTGTACTTCCCGGACCGAAAGAGTCTCCTACGGGATGTGGTCGCGGACCGTTTCAGCGACTTCGCCCGGCGGCTCAGCAGGGAGTGGGCACCCACGGCAAGGCAGACCATCCAGGTGCTGCCTCGTTCATCGCGCTGGTCGACGCAGTGCAACGGTGCTTGGACATGGGCACTCATGCCGGCCGGGACGGCAATTTCCTGGCGATCCAGCTGTCGGCGTGGGTGCACGGCCTGATCGACCTGCGGATCAGCAAACCCGAGATGCGTTGGCCAGCGGTCGAGACCCTGCTGACCGCGCCGCTGTCCGATCTAGGACTGTCCGGTTGAAGCACCGCCGTCGACCAGGCAATCGCGGCCATAGGGTGCGATGACAGGTCAGTTGCGCCAGGCGTTGCGGCGGCGTACGGCGTCCCGGATGAGGATCGCGACAATGAGCAAGGCCGTGCCGATCACCCAGAGGTTCTCCACCCGGCCGGTGTGGTTGCCGACGAGCATCAAGAGCAGGGAGATGACCGCGAGCCACCCGAGCACCCGGGGGACCACCTTGAACTCCTGGTGCCAGCCCCAGTCCTCGGGCCTTTCGTGCGGCTCGAGGACGTACCCGTCCCATGAGGAGGCGGTGTCGATGTCGCGACCTGGCTGGCTGGCGGTGCTCACCTGGATCCTCTCGACCGGGTACCTGTCCGCAGCATCATCGCAGACCTGATTCCGGCCGGGCGGGGGTCATCGCGGTTGCTCCCACGCCAACCCGGGAAAGCGCGCGAAATCTCGGTCCAGGCTTGCCACTGCGCACCCGTTCTCGACCGCGAGGGAGGCGAGGAAGGCATCCGGTACGAGATCACCGGCCGCCTGGCCGTCATGGCAGAGGGTCCGAAAGACCTCGAAACGCCTGGCACCGGAGCGCAACGCCATGTGACCCGGTTGGGCACGTACGGCGTCGGCGAACACGAACAGCTCGTCCAGAGAACTGGGATCGACGAACACCCGTCGGTTCGTTGCGATGCGGACGACGGCTGCCCATACCTCGTCGGGTACGCAGAAGTTGCGCTGTTCGGCGACCAGCCGTTCTAGCCATGCGTGTACCAGCGGATGGTGCGGATGATCCTCGCGATGTACTGCAAGCACGATGTTGACGTCGAGCAGGATCACCTGAGGTCCTCGACAGGCAAACCTTCCTCCATAGCCTGCAGAAGCGTTCGGTAGGAACTGGCGTCAACCCCCGGCCGCAAGCCGGAGCCCCCTCGGCGAACCGGGATGGCAGGAGGGGTGCCGTCGGCTTGACCGGCTAGCTGGCTACGTAGTGCCTGCTCGATGTACTGGCCCAACGTGAGACCCCGCTGCCTCGCCTCGAACTTGGCCGACGCCAGCAACTCATCCGCAATGGCGACGGTGGTGCGCATGATGTCAAGCATATCGCATCAGCTGCATCACAGGCCGAAGCACCGGAGCGTAGGCCAGAATGTGCCCTGTGAGCGATCAGCGGACAGTGATTCTACTGGGTTCGACCGGCTCGATCGGCACGCAGGCACTCGAGGTGATAGCCGAGCGTCCCGACCGATTCACGGTGACCGGGATCGCCGCGGGTGGCTCAGACCCGCAATTGCTGGCCAAGCAAGCCCTGGACTGCGGCGCGAGGACCGTCGCAGTCGCCCGGGCAACGTCAGCTCAGGACCTCCAGCTGGCCTTCTACGCCGAGGCGACCCGACGGGGCTACGCCCACGGCAACTACGCGGTGCCGGAGATCTTGGCTGGACCGCAGGCAGCCACCGAGCTTGCCAGCCGCCGCGCCGATGTCCTCCTCAACGGCATCACCGGCTCGATCGGACTCGAGCCGACGCTCGCCGCGCTGGCAGCCGGATCGACGCTTGCGCTGGTCAACAAGGAGTCACTGGTGGCCGGCGGTGACCTGGTGATGGCACGGGCCAAGCCCGGCCAGATCGTGCCGGTGGATTCCGAACACTCAGCTCTGGCTCAGTGTCTACGCGGCGGGTCTGCTACCGAGGTGGATCGACTGATTCTGACCGCCAGCGGAGGACCGTTCCGAGGCCGGACGCGAGCCGACCTCACCGACGTCACCGTAGAGCAGGCGCTGGCGCATCCCACCTGGGCGATGGGTCCGATGGTGACGATCAACTCCGCGACAATGGTCAACAAGGCGCTGGAGGTGATCGAGGCGTCCATGCTGTTCGGGATCCCGTACGACCGGATCGACGTGGTGGTCCACCCGCAGTCGATCGTGCACTCCATGGTGCAATTCGTCGACGGGTCCACGCTGGCTCAGGCTGGGCCGCCGAACATGAAGCTGCCCATTGCCCTGGCCCTGTCCTGGCCGGACCGGTTGCCGGGGGTGGCGCCGGCACTTGACTGGTCGACGGCGAGCAGCTGGGACTTCGAGCCTCTGGACGACGCAGCCTTTCCGGCCGTTGGCCTGGCTCGTTCGGTCGGGCGTACCGGGCGGTGCCTGCCGGCGATCTACAACGCCGCCAACGAAGAGGCGGTAGCCGGTTTCCTGGCGGGGAACCTTCGGTTCACGGGGATCGTGGACACCGTGGCGCGTATCGTCGAAGGGGCGCCGGACTTCGGCAAACCGAACTCGGTGTCTGACGTGATTTCGGCAGAATCCTGGGCTCGCCAACAGACGCAGGCCCTCATCGCAGGGGAGCAGAGTGTCGCTCGTGGGTAGCGTGTGGCCGATCTGGCCCCAACGCCGGGCCGGTGCATGAGCGGCATCCTCTGGACGGTCTTGGGTATCGGGCTTTTCGTCGTCGGGCTGCTCTTCTCGATCTGGTTCCACGAACTCGGCCACTTCCTGTGGGCGCGCAGGTTCGGCATGCGGGTGCCCCAGTTCATGGTCGGCTTCGGACCCACGCTGTGGTCACGGCAACGCGGCGAGACCGAGCACGGCATCAAGGCGATCCCGTTGGGTGGCTACATCCGAATCGTCGGGATGATTCCGCCGGCGAAGGCCGACGATGAGCCGCGCGCGTACGGTCGGTTGCGCCGAATGATCGAAGAGGTACGCGGCGCGGCTCTGGACGACATCCAGCCCGGCGACGAGGGCCGGGTCTTCTACCGCAAGCCGTGGTGGCAGCGGGTCATCGTCATGTCCGCCGGGCCGGTGCACAACCTGATCCTGGCGTCGTTGCTCTTCACGGTCATCCTGGTCGGATTCGGCATTCCGCAAGGCACCTCGCTGACCATCAACACGGTCAGCGAATGCGTCCTGCCGGCCGGCTCGCCGGTCCAGGACTGCAGCACCCCGATCGACAGCGATGGCCAGGCCTGTGCGGTCGGCGACAACGGCTGTGACCTGCCCCCGGCCAGTCCGGCCGCTCAAGCCGGTTTGCGGGCAGGGGATCGGATCACTGCTGTCGATGGCGAGGCGGTGTCCCAGTGGGAGCAGGTCCAGGACTTGATCCGGGTCAGCGCCGGGGATACCAGGCGGTTCACCGTCGACCGAAACGGGCAGAGCGAGGAACTGTCCGTGACGCCCCTGCCGAATCTGGTGTACCTCACTGCCGAGGATGCTGAAGCGGGCGCAGTCACCGAAGTCGGATTCGTCGGAGTTTCTCCGGTCGTGCCGCGCGTCCAGCAGTCGATCACCGAGGTGCCGGCAGCCATCGGCGGCTATATCGCCCGTGCGGGCGAAGCACTGATCAATCTGCCCGAGCGGATCCCGTCGGTCTTCGGCGCGGCCTTCCTCGGGGACGAGCGCGGGCAGAACGATCCGATCGGTGTGGTCGGAGTCTCGCGCCTGTCGGGTGAGTACTTCGCCCTTCCTGAACCACTCGTGGACAAGTTCATCTTCTTTCTCACGCTGTTGGCCGCCGTCAACATGGTGCTGTTTCTGTTCAACCTGGTACCGATCTACCCGCTGGACGGTGGGCACGTCGCCGGCGCGCTGTACGAGAAGGCTCGTTCGGTGTGGGCGCGCGTGCGCAACAAGCCAGACCCCGGTCCGTTCGACATCGCCAGGTTGATGCCGGTGGCCTACGTCGTGGCCGCATTCTTCGTCCTGTTGTCCGGCATGCTCTTGATCGCTGACATCGTCAATCCGATCACGTTGAACTGAGGCTCCTGACTCCGTGACGTCCATCTCCCTCGGCATGCCGGCGCTGCCCCCGCCGGTACTGGCACCGCGCCGGTCGACCAGACAGCTCCTGGTCGGCAAGGTCGGCGTCGGAAGTGCGCACCAGGTGTCCGTGCAGTCGATGACCACGACAAAGACGGCCGACATCGATGCCACGCTGCAGCAGATCGCCGAACTGACCGCGGCCGGGTGCGAGATCGTCCGGGTCGCCGTACCCGACACCGACGACGCCGAGGCGTTGCCCGCGATCGCTCGGAAGTCCCAGCTTCCAGTGATCGCCGACATCCACTTCCAACCCCGGTACGTCTTCGCGGCCATCGACGCCGGATGCGCGGCCGTTCGGGTCAATCCCGGCAACATCAAGAAGTTCGACGACAAGGTCGGCGACATCGCCAAGGCCGCCGGGGCTGCCGGGATCCCGATCCGGATCGGTGTGAACGCCGGCTCCCTCGACCGGCGACTGATGGAGAAGTACGGCAAGGCGACCCCCGAGGCGCTGGTCGAGTCTGCGCTCTGGGAGTGCTCGCTGTTTGAGGAACACGGGTACACCGATCTCAAGATCTCGGTCAAGCACAACGACCCAGTCGTGATGGTTCGCGCGTACGAGTTGCTGGCCGAGCAGTGCGACTACCCGCTGCACCTCGGGGTCACCGAAGCCGGTCCGGCTTTTCAGGGAACGATCAAGTCCGCGGTCGCCTTCGGAGCGTTGCTGGCCAGGGGAATCGGCGACACGATCCGGGTCTCGCTGTCGGCGCCCCCGGTGGAGGAGGTCAAGGTCGGCATCCAGATCCTCGAGTCGCTCAACCTTCGCCAGCGGGGTCTGGAGATCGTCTCCTGCCCATCTTGCGGTCGAGCTCAAGTTGACGTTTACACCTTGGCTGACCGAGTGACGGCGGGTCTGGAGGGACTCGAGGTCCCGTTGCGGGTGGCTGTGATGGGCTGTGTCGTCAACGGCCCGGGCGAGGCTCGCGAGGCCGACCTCGGCGTAGCCAGCGGCAACGGGAAAGGCCAGATCTTCGTGCGCGGCGAGGTGATCAAGACGGTGCCGGAGTCCCTGATCGTGGAGACCTTGATCGAGGAGGCGATGCGGCTGGCCGCCGAGCTGACCGACACTGGCGTCGCTAGCGGTCCCGCTGAGATCACTGTCGGGTAGGCGAGCGAGGTGATCGGCAGCGCTCAGGCGGGCATCCTCGGACCCCAAGACGAGCCGCTCGTACGCGACTTTCTTGCCGAGCATCCGGTGGACGGCTGCCTGATCGCCGCACGGGTGCAGGCGCTGGGCTTGACCGGTGCGGCCGGGCAGACCGGCGAACTGTGCGCCTATTACGGGGACAGCGGCCTGCAAGCGGTCTGGCTGGACGGGCCCAGCCTGGTCCTCGTCGGTGATCGGGACGAGTCCGGCCGAGTCGTCGAGGCGTTGATCCACCGCATGGCAGGGCGTCCACGGCGTTGCTCGTCGATCGTCGGACCGGACCATCTGGTTTTGCCGCTGTGGTCCGAGCTCTCGTCCCGCTGGGGACCAGCCCGCGACGTACGCCCCAACCAGCCGCTGCTCGCGCTGGACTCGGCGCCAAGGATCGAGCCGAGTTCGCAGGTACGGCGGGTGCGCCGCGACGAATTGGACATCCTCATGCCAGCTGCCACCGCGATGTTCCGTGAGGAGGTCGGCGTGGATCCTGAAGCCGGCGACCGCGGCGGCTCCTACCGTGCCCGGGTCGCTGAACTCATCGACGCGGGCCACAGCCTGGCCTGGATCCACCAGGGCGAGGTTTTGTTCAAGGCCGAACTGGGGGCGGTGAGTGAGCAGGCTTGTCAGGTTCAGGGCATCTGGGTGCGGCCCGACCTGCGCGGGCAGGGAATCGGAACCAGCGGCACGGCGGGGGTGGCGGCCATCGCGCTGGCCGACGTCGCCCCGGTGGTCAGCCTGTACGTCAACGACTTCAACGCACCGGCCAAGGCGGCCTATGCACGGGTGGGGTTCACGCAGGTCGGCACCTTCGCGTCGGTCCTCTTCTGACCCTGATGCCTTCGCGTCCGGCGAGCAGTGGGAGGTGCAGATATCGTGGCGTCGGTACGGCACGATCGGCGCGACCAGGACGGGAGCGTCATGATCGGCAAGACCGGAAGAGTCAGCGGCGGCATCGGTCCGGGCCGGGTCGGTGAGGTCATGATCAGCATCCGCGGCGGCAGCGAGGCCTTCTACGCGCATCCGCATTCACATGGCGAGACGATCGAGATAGGTGCCCTTGTCGTGGTCACCGACTTCCAGCCGCCACGGACGGTATACGTGGATCGGCTCGACTGAGCCATAAGCTGACAAGCCTGGATCACGGAACCGAAAGGCGGCCGCGCGCGCCTAACATCGCAGCCCCGCATCCATGCGCCACCGGCTCAGATATGAGGATCCGCCATGACCATCGTGATCGTCGGCATCATCGTCGTGTTGCTCCTGATCGTGGCATTCCGGTTCGTCTGGCGAGTTGCCGAACCCAACGAGGCCCTGATCATCTCCGGGCTGGGTGCGCACGGCGCCAACGACACGTCCTTGGACAGCCTGGGATTCAAGATTGTCGTCGGCCGGGGTACGGCCGTCATTCCCGGCTTCCAGACCGTTCGACGCCTTGGCCTAGATATCCGGGCGACCGGGCTGATCGTGAATGCCGTCTCCAATCAATCAATTCCGTTGCAGGTCAAGGGGGTCGTTGCCTACAAGGTCGGTGACGATCTGGCCTCAATCGCCAACGCCGCCCGGCGCTTCCTGCAGCAGGACGCGGACAGCATGCGGGCCACGATCCACGAACTGTTCGCGGGCCATCTGCGCGCGATTGTCGGTGGCATGTCGGTCGAGGACATGCTGCACAACCGCGAGGAGCTCACCGCTAACATCCGATCCTCACTGGCCGACGACCTGTCCAAGTTGGGCCTGGTCGTCGATTCCTTGCAGATCCAGGAGATCGACGACGATTCGGGCTACATCGAGAACCTCGGCAAACCCCAGGCTGCGGCGATCGCCGCCGCTGCTCGGATCGCGGCCGCCGAGCGCGACAAGGAAGCCACTGCCCGCGAACAGGCAGCCAATGCTGAAAAAGCCGCCGCAGTACGAGAGTCCAGCATCAAGCAGGCCGGCTACCAGGCCGAGGTCGACCAAGCTCAATCACGGGCGCTGCAGTCCGGCCCGTTGGCCGAGGCCCTTGCCCGGCAGGAGGTCGTACGTGCTGAGACCGCGGCGGCCGAACTCGACGCCGCTCGCCGGGAGAAGGTCCTCGAGTCCGAGGTGCGCAAGCCCGCTGATGCGGAGGCCTACCGCCAGGTGACCCTCGCCGATGCGGCCCGGCAGACCGAGATCCTGCGCGCCCAGGCACAGGCGCAGCAGACGACGCTGCGCGGTGAAGCCGAGGCCACGGCCACCGAGGTCAACGGCCGCGCCTTGGCCATGGCCATCGAGGCGCGAGGTCGCGCAGAGGCGGTGGGCATCCAAGCGCGGGCGGCAGCGCTGGCTTCGAACCCCGACGCCGTCATCGCCCAGCAGATCGCCGAGCACTACCCGGCCATCGTCACGGCAGGGGCCAGCGCGCTGAGCAACATCGACAATCTGGTCGTGCTCAACGGTGCCGAGGGGATGGAAGACCTTCTGGGCAAGGCGTTGACGATGGGGGGAGCGGGCTTGGGACTGGCTCGGAGTCTGATGTCCTCGATCCAAGGGCCCGGCAGCGACCCGCTAGCCGGGACGGCCACTGTCGCCAATTCCACCAACGGAAAGCCAACCAGCTCGGCGCTGGAAGCGGAGGTATCACCGGCTCGCGACTCCAGCGGCTGAACTGAGATCACAGCGGAGGCCGATCCGCACGTGCCCTCAGGCCCTGTGCCAGGGTGGAGATCATGCTCCGCCGTACGTGCGCCGCCATGGTTGTCCTCGCCTGCGTCGTCCTCGTGGGGTGTTCGGACACCGATGAAAGCGAGCAGGCTGCCCGCGAGGCGGCCCAGGCCTATCTCGACGCCTGGGCTGCCGGAGATCTCACCGGCGCCGCGGAACTGACCGACAACAGCGCTTCGGCATTGCTGAACCTCCGAGCCGTTGCCACCTCGATGGGCTTCGGTGAAGGCGAGCAGCCGCTACGCACGGAGATCACCGCAGTCGATCTCGACGACGGCGCTGCCACGGTCAGCTACACCGCCACCTGGGAGTTCGACGCGGCGCCGGACTGGAGCTACGAGACACAACTCGACCTGCGCGCTGACGAGGACGAGGCGCTGACCCTCGAGTGGACCACCGCGGCCATCCATCCCGAACTCGGTGACGGCGAGACGATCGAGTGGAGCCGCAGCCTTGCCGAGCGGGCCACGATCCTGGACTCGGCCGGGAATCCGGTCTTTGCCGCGACTCCGGTGGTAGTGGTCGGTGTGGATCCCGGTCGGGTCACTGACCTCCCCGCACTTGGGGCCACCCTGGCGGGCGTCCTGGACATCTCGGCGGAGGACGTCGTAGCGAGCGTGTCGGGCTCCCAGCCCGGTCAGTTCGTCCCGATCATCACCCTGCGCCGCCCGGACTACGACGCCGTACGGGCCGCGATTTTCGACCTCCCCGGGACCGTCTTTCGAGAGGAAACCCGCCAACTGGCCCCGACCGCGGGCTTCGCGCTGGGCGTCCTCGGCCGGGTCGGCGAGGCGACCGCCGAGGTGCTCGACGAAGCCGGGGCGGACTATGCACCTGGCGATCAGCTCGGCACGTCTGGTCTGCAGCGGGCCTATCAGGCTCAGCTCGCCGGCCGACCCGGTCTCACGGTCGAGGCGGTCGGTCCGGACGGCGCGCGCCGAGAACTCGAACGGATCGATCCGCAGCCCGGCACGCCGATCCAGGTCACGCTGGACACCGCCATCCAGAGTGCCGCCGACGCGGCAGTGGCCACTCGGTCCGAACCGGCCCACATCGTCGTCGTACGGCCAGGCAGCGGCGACATCCTTGCGGTCAGTTCCAATGCGACGGCCAACCCGACCAACGCCCTGGTCGGTCAGTATCCGGCGGGGTCCTCCTTCAAGATCATCAGCGCTTCGGCATTGCTGAGCAACGGAGTCGTCGCACTGGATTCGCCGGTGGCCTGCCCCGGAACGGTGGCTGTCGGCGGCCGGGAGTTCGACAACGAGGACCGGTTCGACCTCGGGACCGTACCGTTCCTGACGGCCTTCGCCGAGTCCTGCAACACCACGTTCACCACCACGGTGCAGCAGCTTCCGGCCGGAGCTCTCGAGACGGCTGCGGGCAGCTTCGGCATCGGCGCCAGCTGGGACCTGCCGGTCGAGGTGTTCACCGGAGCGCTGCCCCCGCCGGTCGATGCCGTAGAGCTGTCCGCCGATGCGATCGGTCAGGGCCGGGTGCTGGTCAGTCCCTTCGCGATGGCCATCGTGGCCGCGACCGCGGCTTCGGGCGCCGTACCGGTCCCGTCCCTCGTCGGTGCTGCCGCCGCTGCCGGTCAGGCTCCGGCAGGGCCCTCGGATGAGGTGACCTCCGCCTTGCAACAGCTGATGCGCGAAGTGGTGCTGACCGGCACCGGTCAGGCCCTGGCCGACCGGGGGGAGGTTTTCGGCAAAACCGGCACCGCCGAATTCGGCACCGATGTGCCTCCCCAGGCGCATGGCTGGTTCGTCGGTTTCCGGCCTGACCCCGCTGGTGGCCTCGCCTTCTCCGTTCTGGTCGAGAACGGCCGGTCCAGCGCAACCAGCGCGGTGCCAGTGGCCGACACGTTCCTGGCCAACCTCGGCTGAAGGGCAACTGGTTACCCAGGCTAAAGAGATTCGACAACCGGTTGTACCCTGGGAGCATTCCCTGCTCGGATCGGAGTCGCTGTGCCACGCCCGCATGACCGCGTACTCCGGCGCGGCTTCAGGCTCATCGGCCAGGCCATTCGCACCCAGCCCAGGATATTCACTGCTGCCCTTGTGGGGAGCGCACTGTTCGGTGCCA
>JACCUM010000057.1 GCA_013811805.1 Geodermatophilaceae bacterium
GGTGCCCCTGGAAGGATTCGAACCTTCGCTTCTACCTCCGGAGGGTAGCGCTCTATCCCCTGAGCTACAGGGGCCGGTCAACCCCAGATCGGAGCAGTTGCGGCGGCTCGCCAGGCTACACCGGGACGCTTGGAACGGTCGCGGCAGATCGTGTACGAGCCCGGATCGGGTGCCGGGTCACCGAGGGTGCCGAGGCCTCCACAACGTCGGCAATCGAGTACTCCGCCAGCAGGGCCAGGGCCCGTCGGTCGGTGGAGGTGCGGGCGGGCAACGCCGGCAGGCAGTGCACCTCGACCACCAGGCCACGGGTGGCGATCACCCGGCGCAGCGAGCGGATCAGGGAGTCCGAACCCACGAAGGCGGCCGCCGAGGTCGGCCCGCCGTCCTCGGTGTGATAGCGGATGGCCAAGGGCCGCACGGCGGCTCCTGCATCGATCGCCGCCTGGAACATGGCGGGGCGGAACCGCCCCATCCCAGCGCCGCACCAGGTCGTTCCCTCGGGTGTGACCAGTACGCCGCTCCCCGAGCGCAGCACCTCGCTCACCCGAGCAACGTCGGCAGGCAGTGACCGGAGCCGGTCCCGGTCGATGAAGATCGTGCCCAGCCCCCGAGCGAACCGGCCGATCATGAGCCAGGCCGCGACTTCACGTTTGGCCACGGCCGGCAACGGAAAGGTTGCCACCAGGGCGAGATTGTCGATCCAGGAGATGTGGTTGGCCACGTGCAGCACGCCCACCGGTCCACGATCGGCGGGGAGCCAGCCGCGCACGTCGAGCCGGACTCCCAGAGCAGCCAGCAACAGGCAGGACCAGCGTCGCGCGAGCCGCTGCCGGTTGGTCGTGGAGAAGAAGCGGGCGCGGGT
The DNA here is from genome assembly GCA_013811805.1 of Geodermatophilaceae bacterium. Lineage (GTDB taxonomy): Bacteria > Actinomycetota > Actinomycetes > Mycobacteriales > Geodermatophilaceae > JACCQS01. The sequence continues at coordinate 863 of JACCUM010000057.1, forward strand.
GAACACCGACCACCCGCGCAACAGGACCACGGCACACCGCGCGGCCCTCGACAGCAGTGTGGGCAGAGTCACCGTAGGGCGGGCGCGATCCTCCGCGCAGCTGGGACGGCATGGTGAGTTCGGCTGCCAGGGGTTCACCGTGAGCTCCGCAGGAAGTGTTGACGATGACGCGGGCTGAGTCGACGCAGATCCAGCAACATGAAGAAGTCGGCGCAGTTGAAGGCCGGGTCATGGGCTGGTGGTCCGCACACCCAAGCACCAAGTCGGAGATAGCCCTTGAGCAGCGGCGGCACCTGGGCCCGGACGGCCGGACTGTTCGGGTCTGGTCGCCAAGGTCGGTGCGGATAGACGGCGTAGCTGGCAGGTGACAGATACTTCCCGGACACCTCGTGCCACACACTAGCGGCCTGTATCCCGCTGTCGGCCAACGGGACCGACGTGCAACCGGAGAGCCAGGAGTACCCCCCGGCGACCAAGTAACGGATGACCGCGGACCAGAGCAGTCCGATCACGGCGCCGTTGCGATGGGCGGGATGCACACACGAACGCCCGAGCTCGACCAGATCGTCCGCGATCGAGTTCAGTGAACTGAGGTCGAACTCGGATGCGGCGTAACACCCTCCGGCGACGGCCGCGCGGTCCGGGGGCAGCAACCGATACGTGCCGACGACGGAACCGCTGCCCAGCTCCCGCACGATCAGGTGGTCACACCACGGATCCAAGGCATCGGCATCGAGATGGGTATGCGCCAGCGCGGCTCCCCACTCGCCGGTGAAGACCTCGTGGCGCAACCTCTGGGCCTGCGCCAACTCGTTCTCGGCAATCGCCAGCTGGACTTCGTAATTCCGGTTCACATCCGTCTGGGTGACCGTGGTTGGGGTCGGCATGGATGGCGTGGTCGATGGGCTGGATGGTGGGTCAGGGTGTACCGGGACGGACATCGCGACCTCCTCGTACGGCTACGTACGAGGAGGACGGTAGAAAGCTGGAACGGCGGGACGGTGAAGGACACGTGCCGCTGACACGGCGATCGGGTGTCGAGACCGGGTTGATCCGGTTACGGGACGGGGAGCGGAATTCCGCCGCGTGCAGTGAGCATGTCGGTCAGGGTCTCGATTTCAGCACCCTGAGAGTTGGCGATCGAGCGGGCCAACGTCGCTACTGCTGTGGCCTCGGCATGGTCCGCGGCGTAGCTGGCCATCTGCGTCCCGCCCTGATGGTGACGGATCATCAGCTGGAGGAACAGCAGGTCGAAGTCCACATCCTCGGCGGACCTGAGGTCATCGAGTTCCTTGGAACTGGCCATTCCCGGCATCAGGCCGGGACCGGACCCACTCATGTCCATGCCGCCGTGCCCGACCATCCAGCCCATCGGCTCGCCGATGGACTGGCTCAGGCCCCACAGCGACAGCCACCCCTGCATCTGCCCCAACTGGTTCAACTGAGTGGTCTCGATGTCATAGGCGATCAGGGCCACCTCAGAATCGGCGCTGCGGTCGCGGGCGAGCCCGGCCATCAGCACGGCTTGGCGGTGGTGGGTGGACATGTCCCGGGAGAAGCCGGCATCGACCGATTCAGCCGCGGGATAGTCGTTGCCGCCCAAGCCCAGGACCACCGCGCCCGCCCCGCCGATGGAGATCAGCGCTGCGGCGAGGAGCGCACCGAGGCTGATCCGCCACCAGCGTGCAGTCATCGCTTGCCTACCGTGCTCACTGCGCTCAGGGTGTGGGTGGGGCGCCGGTCACCACGGCGCCAGGGTCAGGGCTCCGGGACTGCTCGCCTTCGAGGATCGGGTCGCTCAAGAACGGTCCATTGGTGCAGCTCGCCCCGACCTCGGGGTGCGTTGCCGGGTTCTGGCGCAGCAACTGGACGAACTCGATGATCCGTGGGTCGTCGACCGCGTCCACGAACACCTGGTGGTTCCAGGACTGCAGGCTGATCAGGGACGACAGCCCCGGAAAGGGCGACAACATGAGGTATGCCTGAGCGGCGACGTAGTCAGTGAGCACGGCGAGATCGTCGTCGCTGATCTCGTCCG
>JACCUM010000094.1 GCA_013811805.1 Geodermatophilaceae bacterium
CCTGACGGGCGATGTGGCAGCGGCGCGGCGGCAGCGCCGTCGACGTCGTACGGCCGAGCTTGAGCTAACCGACAGCAATCAGCGTTGCCTGGCCGACCGGCTCGCCGCACTCGGCGGGTGACCCGGGGATTGTGTACGTCCAGCCTTGCCCGTTTGCGGGGGAAGCCGATCGCTCAGCTCGAGAGTGGCAAGAAGGAGTCAACGGTCCCGAGTCGGCGGAGCCAACAGAATCTTGATCAGCATCGCGCGCAGTTGCGCGGCACCCTTCGTACCCAGGATCTTGACGATGTCGTCCTCGATTCCAGTGATGGTGGACTCGCTGGCGGCGACAGCGGCCTGACCACGAACGGTCAGCGAGATGAGCTTGGCCCGACGATCTTTGGGGTCCGGTCGTCGTGTGACGTACCCCAGGGCCTCGAGTTCGTCAACGATCTCGCCCATCGATTGCGGCGTGATGTTTGCCCCTGCAGCGAGCTCAGTCAGGCGGGAGCCCTCTGGCTTGATCTGTGCAAAGACAGCCGAGTGTGACGGTTTGATCGGATGGCCGGCCCCAACCACGCCCTCGACGATCTGAAACCCGAGCAGGCTGTAGGCCTGTCCCAGCATCGCGATTGTGTTGAACCGGGCCGGTTCCGGTTCTTGATCTTCCGTCATCCTATCCCTTAAGGTTACCTTACATTGAGACTGCCTTATAAAATCAGTAGCCTACGTCAGGACACGTTATGAGCATCCGTGAGACTTCGCCGCCATCGACTGTTGCAGCCGGCGACACCGTTCGTCGACTCGGCTTGGCGTGCGCTGCTTCGGGCGTCTTCGGCGTGTTGGCCGGCGCCACCACACTTGCGTACCCGCCCGCCGTGCCAGATGACCAATGGAGCTACCCGTTTCCGGTTGGCGTGCAGTGGGCGATCGGTGTCGCCTTGGCCGTAACGCATGCGTTGACGCTGGCCGGGTTCCTCGGCGTGCTGGCCGCCGACCCACATCGACGCAGCCGTGCTGCAATCGTCGGCCTGTGGGTAGTGGTGCTGGGGTACGCCGTGCTCAGCATCTGTGAGCTGATCAGCGCAGCGATCGGCGCCGAGGCAAACTCCTCGTCCGCGGCGGTCAACCTCGGGAGCGCATTCGGCGTGGCGTCGCTCCTGACCGCGGCCGGATCAGTGGTCGCAGGTGTTGTCATCGTGCGGCGAAACGTTTGGCACGGTCTCGGCCGCTGGATGGTGCTCGCCTCGGGGGTGGTCATGATCCTGCTCGTCACACCGGCGATCATCTCCGGCGACCTGGTGCTCCGAATGCTGGCGCTAACCCTGTGGAGCCTGACCTTCATCCCGCTCGGACGTGCCATATCCACGTCCGCAAGGGGTGAGTAAATGGCACGGTCAACCAAGACGGGACTAGGCGAAGCTGGAAGCGTCTCGATCGGGTGCCGCCAGTCCCTGAAGTGAGCAATGCTCGTTGCCATCAGCCTGGAGAGGACAGTGCCGTGAGTATTCGAGTACGTGAGTCGTTGATGAGCGGGCTTGGGGAGCTGCGGCATGAGCCGACCGCGAAGCGGATCCGCGCCCAGCTAGGAGAGGCAACGGTCGTGGACAGCACCCGGGCGGCTCTGGTCTGGGAGCCGCGTCGGGTTGTACCCACGTATGCCGTCCCGGTCGAGGATGTTCGGGCTGAGTTGACCCCCGCCGGCGCAGCGCCGGCGGACACCGAGGAGGTTGGGTTTTCCATTCCCGGGCTGTCCTCGCGTCCCGTGCTCGACCCGTCGATTCCGTTCGGCGTGCACACCGCCGACGGAGAGGTCGTCGACGTAAGGTAACTGGGCAGACCCTCGCGGCCGCCGGGTTCCGCCGAGCGACCCGGCGTTGAACGGGTACGTGGTCCTCGACTTCGACGCCTTCGACACCTGGCACGAGGAGGACGAGGTCAATCTGGGGCATCCGCGGGATCCGTTCCACCGGATCGACATCCTCGCCAGCTCCCGCCACATCCGGCTGGAGCTCGACGGTGCGCTGCTAGGGGACTCGTCCCGGCCGATGCTGTTGTTCGAGACGATGCTGCCGACGCGGTACTACCTGCCACGCGAGGACGTCCGCGCCGAGCTGATCCCGAGCCCGACCCGGACCGTCTGCGCCTACAAGGGCCAAGCGTCCTATCTGTCCCCGACCGTTGGCGACCAGCCAGTCCCGGACCTCGCCTGGACCTACCCGGATCCGCAGCGCGAGGCGTCGGAGGTCCGCGGACTCGTGTCTTGCTTCGACGAACGCGTGGACGTCGTGCTGGACCGGACCCGCGTAGAGCGCCCGATGACACCCTGGTCGGCCGGTCCTGGCAGATAAGCGTGTGATCAGCCCGAATGGCGCCGGCAATTCGACAACCGGGCGGCCAGCCTGTCACGGCGGAACTGTTCGCGGGCTGGCAGGTGCGGCTCAGATGTGCGGTAGTCGAGCGGTCATGGTGGTGCCCTCACCCGGTGGACTGCGCAGGTCGAACCGCCCGCCCAACGCGGCGATGCGGTCGGCCAGGCCCTGCATGCCCGGGCCGTCTGCGTCCGCCCCACCGCGACCGTCGTTGGTCACCTTCACGTACAAGCAGCCCTCGCGCAGCTCGACGCGGACGGTCGCCGCCGTGCACGAATCGGAACTAGCCGGCTTCGCCCACCCGGTCGAGCAGCCCGTACGCGATCGCCTCGTCGAGCAGCGGGAGGCACTGCGCGACTGGTTGGTTGAGCCACGCCCGCAAGGCGGCGAGCGCAGCACGGAGCATCCACACGCCAAGCATGGCGCCGACTCGCGCAGGAGCAGGCGCGGGAAATCCAGAATCGGCGGAGGCGGGCCTGCCCACCGAGTCAGGAGCACCCGCCGTACGGTGAACTGGCCGGCCGGTGATATTGGTCAACCCGGCACGTCGAGGATCAGACCGAGCACCTCGCGAATCTGAGCGAGATCGGCGGTGCCGACGTTGCCTCGGGGGTTCCCGAGGCGACTGACGGCGACTGCACGAACGTGTTGGCATTGGGCGGAAGACGTGTGGTCCAGGCCGTTCGAGGAATCGGCCTCGATCTGGATCTCGGAGGCGAACCCTCGCACGGTCGAGGTCAGCGGAACCACCTGGAGGACCGAGGGCGAGGCATCGAGTAGGCGCTGTGCTGTCACCACCACTGCGGGATGTCTGTAGCCGGCCTCGCGTCCGACCGGAAAGCCGAAATCCACGGCGACGACGTCACCCGAGGTCAGCATCGAGCCAGACAACCTCAGATGTGGTCAGCTCGTTTCGAAGGTCGGCGCCGATCTGGTCTTGCCGCAGCCGGCGGACGGCCAGCGCCACGGTGTCTCCGACGCTCGTGCCGAGGGAAGCCGCCAGCCTCTTTAGCTCACGATGCGTGGCCACGTCGATGCGTACGCTCGTGCTTTGCATGCTTTGAGGATAGCAAATTTGCATGCAGGACGGATTCGCTTGCAAGGACTCAGCGAGGGCCAGTCCGCCTTCTCCCCATCGTCCTGCCGCCTCGCGGCAGCGTGCGTCCACTGTCTGACCTCCAGGGATGCTCGAGCTCGCCTCGGTCGATAGACCCCTGAACTTCGGCTGCCCTGTCTCGCAGCGGCTCACAAATCAGTTCCAAGATTCAGGAGAACGCGGGGCGTTCACGCCGGAAGCCAGGAACTGGTCAGCCGTCTGTTCATGGGCTTCACGGAAGTACCGCGGATCGCGTCGCCGCATCGGGGCCAGTAGTCGGACCGCGGCGGTCGACCGCGCTGACAGTTTCGTCGGTTCTGCACCGGGTAACTTCCACTCATGATGGCCGATCCGGTCGGCGTGGGCCGGGTCTTGGCCGGTCGGTACACGTTGCGTACGCCCTTGGGGCGCGGCGGAATGGGTACGGTCTGGCTGGCCACCGACTCCGTCCTGGGCCGGCAGGTAGCGATCAAAGAAGTCACCTTCGAGGCCGCCGCCGTGGAGGAACGACGCCTGCTGCGCGAGCGGACGCTGCGTGAGGCGCGAGCCGCCGCGCGGTTCGCGCACCCGCGGGTGACCACCGTCCACGACGTCGTCGAGGAGGACGGTAAGCCGTGGATCGTGATGGAGCACATACCCTCACGCACCCTCGCCCAGGTGCTCCAGGAGCAGGGCCCGATGCCCCCGGACCTGGTGTCCCGGATCGGGATTGATCTGCTCGGAGCGCTGCAGGCAGCCCACCGGGCCGGCATCGTGCACCGCGACGTGAAGCCCGACAACGTGCTGATTGGTGCGGAGTGGCGGGCGTGGCTCACCGACTTCGGCATCGCCACTTCCAGCGGGGAATCCGGCCTAACCGAGGCGGGCATCCTCCTGGGATCGCCGTCGTACATGTCACCGGAGCGGGCTCGCAACGAAGTTCCCTCACCGGCGGCGGATGTGTGGTCGCTCGGGGCGACCCTGTTCACCGCAGTCGAGGGGCGGCCGCCGTTCGGCCGCGGCGACGCGATGGCAACCCTGCTTGCGGTGGTCACCGAGCCGCCGGCTCCGATTCTGGCCGCCGGACCACTGACGCCGGTTCTGCTGGGCTGTCTGACCAAGGACCCGGCTCAACGGATGACCGTCGACCAGGTACAGGCTGGCCTGAACCGGGTGCTGCTGGGACCTGCCCCTGCGATGGTCCGGCCGGCCGCACCGCCGCTGACTTCGTACGTCCCTCGCGAACCGACCAAGGTGGAGCGCCTGGACGTCGCTGACCTGTCTGCCCTGGCCAAGGCGACGCGCTCGTTGGCCAGCAAGGCCGCGCAGAAAGCTGCCGAGACCGCCTCGGCTGCAACGCACGGGCGTCCCAAATCCAACTCGAACGGGCCGGCGAATCCGCCGACGCAGAAGGCGTCGAACGGTCAGCCTGCACAGGCTGCACCGCAGCGGCCGAGGTGGCGCTTCAAGCGTCGGTGGGTCGTCGTTCCTACCGTTGTTGTCCTCCTACTCTGCCTCGCTGCTCTCGTGCTGGTGATCTACCTCCTGGGTGCCCTCGAGGGGACCATGGGCGGCTGACGGACGACCGCGAAGACCTGGAGCGGAAGGTGACGCCTAGCGGGATTCGAGCTGCGCGAGATCGCGCACCGCGTAGCGGCGGTGTTCGCAGTGTTCTCTCATCAGCACGCGGAGGCACGCTCCGACCGAGTGCGACTCCACGCCCCACGCGGGCGCCGGTACGGCGGTGCGGATCTGTTCAAGCTCGTTGTTGGTCAGGGCCTCGAGTACACCGCGCATCCGTACCCTGCGCTCGGTGTGCAGAGCCAGCACCTCGGCGTACGACGGACGGGCGTCGCGGTCGATCCCCAGCTCCGGCACGCGCGCAGCGGGATAATCCGTGGGCGGCAGGCCGAGCCGGTGGTAGGTCGGCTCGTCGCGGATCATCCGGCCCACCCCCACACGTCGTCGGCGAAGACCAGATGGCGCAGCGTCTCGACCAGCGACCACTCGTTGTCGACCCGTTCGTGGCGCGCGGTCTCGGGCAGCCGCTCGGCGCGAGCGAGGGTCTCTGACCAGAGGGCTTCGACGGTGTCCCACATCGCGCGGTGGTCCTCAGCTGTTCGCATCGCTCGGAGCTGGACGCGCTCGGAATGTCGCCGATCTAGCTCGGCAGCCACGAATGCGGTGAGGTCGACGTCGTTGACCACGACCGTGCCGATGCTTCCGTGCAATCCGGAGACCCGAAAGTCGGCGACCTCTGAAGCGACGATTGTGACCTGACTCAGATCGCAATCACGGAATGTCGCGCCAGTGAAGTCGGCGTCGATGAAGGTGGCACCGCGGAACGCATCGGTGTGCGTGTACTGCCTCACCCCCGCCAATGCAGTTGTCGGCTTCCGGCCGCTCCACTCCGGCATCGTCGCACTGTCCCTTCAGAAATCGATCCGCATGACGACCCGCCGCTTGGACGGGTAGCTGACCTCGCGCAGCCCCGCTTCCTCGAACACCCCGAGCGCGCCAACATGGAGTTCCCCCCAGGTGATCTCCTTGCCCGGCTCGGTGCGCATCGCGTAGCCCTCCAGCGCGCGAGCGCCGCGCCTTCGCGCGAAGTCGACGGCCGCCATGGCCAGCGCGTAGGTGAGACCGCGCTTGCGGTAGCCCTTGCGAACTGCGAAGCAGGTCACCGCCCAGATGCCGTCGTCGTCCTTGTCCTCGTCCCGACCGCTCCAGGGCATTCGCAAGGAGAGGAGCTTTGGGTACGCCGTCCGCGGCTCGACCGCCACCCAGCCCGCGGGCTCGTCGTCGACGTAGGCCACCAGCCCGCTGGTTGCCGCGGCGTCCGGGTTGCCACAGGCGGTCTGCGCCCGGAGCCTCGCGGTCCGCTCCTCCTGCGTGGAATCGCGCCACATCCAACCGAGGACCTTGAACCGCTGGCACTGGCATCGGGCCGGGTAGTCGGCGGTGCCGAAGACTGCGGCGAGGTCGTCCCACGACGCCTCGTTGGCCGGGACGATGGTCAGCTGCTCGGCCTGGATGGGTGCCGGCGTAGCCGACATCATGGTTGCGGCGGGTCCTCGCCCACCAGCCCGTCAACCGACTCGCGGAAGAGGTCGGCGTGGCCGACGTGACGGGCGTACTCGTCGTGCAGGTCGACCAGCATCCCTCGGAGGTTAGGTGACTCCCCGGTGCTGATGGTGAACTTCGTCGGCTGGTCCGCGCCGCCGTCGGCGAGCATCGCGGCGAGCGCGCCGTCCAAGCGCTCCACCGCACCGCGCCAGAGCGCGTAGAGCTCCTCGGGGAAATCGTCCGCCGCCGAATGCCAGCCCGTCCCACTCGGGATCGGTCTCGAAATCGCTAGCCCGCCACGGCGGTGCGATCGGCCCATCAGTGAGCCACTCGGCGGTGAACCTGTCTTCGTTGAGAGCCATGTGCTGTGCTTCAGCAGCCCGCCCAAGGTCATGGCCGACGGCGGATGCGCCTGATTGAGCCCGGCGGCGCCCAGTTTTCCGCCGCACTTCCAGGCGAACTGCGCCCGGGAACGCTGCAGCGCGAAGAGCAACATCTCGATCTCGCCGGCTGTCATCCCTGGTTCGCAAATCCTGGTGTCCAGAGCGGTGTCCTCGGTCATGGCGCACACGCCACGGTTAGATCCGGACGATTTTCGTCCGGGAACGAGGCGACTTGGGGTGGAAAGCGCAAGCCCGACCGCGCGGGTCCTGCTGGCCCTCGAAGTCCTCCAGGACAGCCCCGGCGTCTCCGCCGAGCGACTGGCCAGGAGGCTCGAGATCACCGACCGGGCCGTTCGACGCTACGTGCGACTCCTCCGCGACGCCGGGATCCCCATCGAGTCCACGACAGGACGGTACGGCGGCTACCGCCTCGGCCGCGGCAACCGGCTACCGCCGCTGATGCTGTCTGCGGCCGAGGCGCTCGGCCTCGTGATGGTGGTGCTGGAGGGCCGGTCCGGCGCCGCCGACGCTGCTGACCCGGCGGGCAGTGCGATCGACAAGATCGTCCGGCTGCTGCCAACCTCGGTCGCGGAGTCGGTCGCAGTGATCCGCCAGGTGACCACGGCCCAGACGGGCTTGGTGTCTGAGGCCCCGGACCCGGAGACCACCGCGACCCTGGTGCGGGCGGCCGAGGCCCGGCGCCGGGTGCGCGTCACCTACCGGCTGACCCAGGAGCAGGTCATGGAGGTCGACCCCTGGGCGGTGTCGGTGTGGCGGGGGCGGTGGTACCGGCTGGGCTGGTCCCACAACAAGGCCGCCCGACGGGTGCTCCGGGTCGACCGGATCACCTCCATCGTCGTACTGGACATGGCGTTCACCCCGCCCGGCGACCTCGACCCAATCGCGACGATCGAGGAGCACCTGAGCACGGGTTGGCGGTACGACGTGGAGGTCGTCATCGACGCGCCCGTGGACGCGGTCGCGGGGTGGCTGCCCCGCAGCCTCGGGCGGCTGAAGCCGACTGATGCTGGCCGCACCCGACTCGTGGGCACCACCGACGAGCCGTTCTGGTACGCCCGGCACCTCACCGCGATCGAGGCGCCGTACCGCATCGTGTCGCCTCGCGAGCTGCGCGCCGCCGCCCGCGATCTCGGCCAGCGACTGACCCGAGCCGGCTCGGCGGGCTAGACCTCCTTGCGATGACCCCACGCCTTCGCCTTGATCGACAGCTACGTGTTCGGCTTCGCGCTCTCCGAGAATGCACTGCCCATCAACGACCCGGAGACCGTGGCCGAGTTGCCGAATCGATGAGGCTGCAGTACTTGGCCGAGGCCTATCCCGCTCTTCTCGAATTCACCACTGAGCACATCCTCAAGCCCGGTTACGACTTCGGCGCCGAGTTCGGGTTCGGGCTCAACCTGATCCTTGACGGCCTCACGACGTCGATGACCGCCCACGGCACCGAACTGACCCGCAGTGGTCAGTAACAACAGTTTATGAGTCACGACGCATGTCGGTAACTGACCACTTCGTGCAGCCGTCCGGCTAGGAACTCTTCCCAGGATCGGTGGCCAACGGCGTGTTCGGGGGCGAGGTTGGCCCCGGCTCGGATTGCGAGGGCCGCCTTGCCGGGTAGGTGGACCGGCATGAGCACCCGGAGTCGGTGACTGGCCCGCAGGTAGCTGCGCACCAGTTCGGTCAACTCGTACACGAGTGGCCCGCCGATATCGGGCACCAGGCCGGACGGCTTGCCCAGCGAGAGCTCGACGAGGCGGGCCGCCACCTCCTCCGCCTCGACCGGCTGGAATCGGACTCCGGCCGGGACCGGGATCACAGGGAGCTTCGCCAGTTGCTGGACGACGGTGAACATCAGATCGTGGAATTGGGTGGCGCGCAGCGTCGTCCACGGCAGTCCGGAGTGGGTGACCACCTCTTCTGCCGCCCGCTTGGCCGCGAAGTAGCCGAACATGGCGCGGTCGATCCCGCTGACGACCGGAATCCGTTCGGCGCCGACCACCGAGATGTAGACCAGGTGCTGGGTACCGGCGCGCGCCGCCGCTCGTACCAGGTTGCGGGCCTTGTCCTCGTCGCCCTTGGTGCTGCCCGCGCAATGCACGATGGTCCCGACGCCGTGCACCGCGGCGTCGACCCCCTCGCCGGTGGCCAGATCGCCGACCATGAACTCGATGCCGTCGCCGGGCTCGTGGCTGCGGCGACTGAGTACCCGTACGGAGCAGTCGGTCACCCGCAAGCGAGCCACAACGAGGCGCCCGAGCGTGCCCGTGCCGCCGGTGATCAGAAGTGGTGAGGTCATGGTCATCTCCATGTCGTTCGTCGGGAGTCGATCTCCTGAGTCACATCGGGTGGGGTTCGCGGGTCTACTGGTACGACACCCCGCGACGAAGGAATGTGACCTGGTGGACGAGCACGCCTGGCTGACCGAGCGTTTCGAGGCAGACCGGACTCGGCTCCGGGCGGTGGCCTACCGGATGCTCGGCTCGCTCAGCGAGGCCGATGACGCCGTCCAGGAATCCTGGCTGCGCCTGAGTCGCGCTGACACGAGGGGGGTCGAGAACCTCGCTGCGTGGTTGACCACCGTGGTGGCGCGGGTGTGTCTGAACATGCTGCGCACGCGCGAGGCACGGCGCGAGGAGCCCCTCGGCGTACACATCCCCGACCCGATCATCAGCCACGCGGACGGAGGCGACCCCGAGCACGAAGCCTTGCTGGCCGACTCGGTCGGGTTGGCGCTGCTCGTCGTGCTCGACACGCTGACGCCGGCCCAGCGGCTGGCCTTCGTGCTGCACGACATGTTCGCCGTGCCGTTCGAGGAGATCGCCCCGATGATCGAGCGGTCCCCGGCCGCGGCCAGACAGCTCGCCAGCCGCGGCCGCCGCCGGGTCCAGGGCGCGGCCCCCGCTCCCGACCCTGATCTCGGCCGTCAGCGCGCCGTTGTCGAAGCGTTCTTCGCAGCAGCCCGCGACGGTGACTTCGACGCGCTCGTCGCCGTGCTCGACCCCGACATCGTGCTCCGGGCCGACGGCGGCACGGTGCGCGCCCGCCAGACCGTCGTGATTCACGGTGCCGGGGACGTGGCCGCCCAAGCGGTTCTCGCCACCCGCTTCGCGCCGTTCGTGCGACCGGCGTTGATCAACGGCACCGCTGGAGTCGTCGTCGTCGCAGGCGAGCGGGTGCTGTCGGTGATGGGCTTCGCCGTCGCGCACGGGAGAATCGTTGCCATCGACGTGCTCCTCGACCCAGAACGCTTGGCCGCCCTTGACCTGGCCGCCCTCGACGACTGAGCCGCCACGTTCCAGGTGGAGTTGGGTGCGAGCCCGCACGTACCAGGGCGATGCGCTGACCTCGAACGGCGCAGTACGGCTTACCAGACGGCTGGAGTCAGTGCGCGATCTCCCAGATGTGGCCGCCGGGATCGCGGAAGCTCGCGGTACGCACACCCCACGGCCGATTCATCGGTCCGTTCAGCAGTTCCACTCCGCGGGCGGTCAAGTCCGCGCACATGGCGTCCACATCATCGACCTCGATGGTGAACTGGGAGTGGGATTCGGCCGCGGGATCGCCTACTACCGCAGGCTCGATGAGTTCGGGTGCCGCTGTGACCGTCAGCAGATTGACGATCGTATTGCCGAAGTTGAACACCGCTGATGCATCGTCTTCGTAGGAAACGGGGAGCCCGAAGACATCCCGATAGAAATGTTTCGTTGCCGCCAAGTCCTCGGTGAACAGGGTGATGGCGCTGATCCCACTCGGCCACGAACTCATCGGCTAGCCCTCGCCCTTCAGCTTGCGCCAGCCACCCGCGCGGTTGTTGGCGATGATCTGCTGGAACATTGCGCGCAGTGCTGGCGCGTTGATCGTTTCGCCTTTCCGTACAGCCACCGTACGGGCGGTCTGGTTGTCGTGTCCGCCGGTGATGATGCGCTCCGGATCGGGGACGATCGCGCCGTCGTACAGGAAGACGTTGACGTGGTCCTTGGCCGCCAGCAGGGCGCAGATGTTGCCCTGCAAGACGAAGTACGGCTGAACCCTGCGCTTGATGGTCTCGGTGACCTCGTCATCGGTGGCGTGGACCAGATCGCGGACCTCGCGGCAGATGGCCTGCTGCCACTCGGGCAGGGCGTCGATGTAGCTGTCAACGCGTGGATCGGCGGAATAGGTCACGGATCTCCCCATAGCGTGAAGACGTCGCTCGAATGTGTACGCCGCCAGCCCGCAGGGTATGGCCACCACATGCCCAAGACAACGAAGAGCGGTAAAGCGAAGAAGAGTGAGCTGCCCAGCACGCTGCAGCGCTCGGACGTCCACGCCCAACAGACCTTCGCGAAGGCGCACGACTCGGCAGCCGATCAGTACGGCGATGCCGAGCGCGCACACCGGGTCGCGTTCTCCGCCCTCAAGCACACCCACGAAAAGGTCGGCGACCATTGGGAACCCAAGGAGGGCGGCAAGAAGGGCCCGTCGGACAAGCAGGCCGAAGGTGGGGTCAACACCTCACGCGAAACCGCAGGTGGGGTCGATGCCAACGCATCCAAGAAGCACCTGCAGGACATCGCGAAGCGGCTCGACGTACCGGGTCGGTCCCGGATGACCAAGGGCGAACTGGTCGATGCGATCCAGAAGGCCAACAACCGGGAGACCGCGAAGGCCCGCTCCTGACGCGACAGGACCAACGCCCAAACGCCGCTGCCTCAACGGATCTGGTGGATGGCTTCGGTGCTTCCCCACGCCGAGTCGGCGGTCCAGACCGAGGCCCCGAGTCGCTCGCCGGTGGCAAGGCACAGCCGATCGGCCAAAGACAGTCCGCTTGAGGCACGCCACAAGCGGGCGCCGCGTTCGGCATCGGTGGCTGTCACCGGCTCCACGCGAAGTCCGTAACTCATGAGCAGACCGCGAGCCAGCTCCCAGTCCTGGTCGTGCGCATAGAGCTTCTGGGCAACCTCTGACCAGTTCGCCGCGCTGCATGCCCCGCCCACCAGGAGTTCTTGCTCCACAACATCAGCGCCCGGCTCACCTTGCAGAAAACACAGCAGGGCCGATGCGTCGAAGAGGTTCACCCGGCCAGCCTCAAGCGGCATCTTCAGTGGCTGCTTGCTTGCGACGGTCGGCGAGAAGCTCGGCGACGAGATCGAGGCCGCGCAGCTTCTCCCTGAGCAGGGATTTGGCCTGCTCCCTGGTCGCCAGCACGATTCCCTGCGGGGTGTCGAGCATGACCAGAGGTGACCCCGCGCGCAGTCCCAAGCGTTCGCGCAGTTCGGCGGGGATCACCAGCCGCCCGCGCTCACCCATCTCAACGGCGTACGTCCCACTCATATCCCTAGTGTGACACACGCCTATCCGCCGTGGGCTGGTGTCAGGCGTCGTCGGGTACGACATGCATGGCTGCCTCTTCGGCGCTGGCCCCAGCGCTGTCGATTCCGACGTCGTCAGCGTTGAGCTGACCCTCGACATCGGTGTGCGCGCCCTCGTCGGGTGCCACCAGCCGTCCGGCTCGGTCCGCACCCACCTGGTCGTCGATCAGTTCGCCGACCTGGTCGTCGACCAAGGCGCCGGCACCGTCGAGCTCAGCGTCGAGGTCAGTGTCGATCTCGGCGTCGACCGGGTCCTCGCCGTCCGTGCTGGCTGCGGCGGCCTGCTCGACCTCGGCCAGAACCGGATCAGGCTCCTCCTGGACCAGCCGCTGATCGAGGGACTCCCCGTGTTCCTCTTCCTCCGCGGTGGTGCCGAATCCTTGACCGGGCGACCACTTCTCCGGGGCGGTGTAGCCCTCGTCCAGCACGTCGTCGACGTTGCGGTCCACAAGGGTGTCCTCGGACTGAAGCTGGGTCTCCTCGTCGACGCTGTAGGTGTTGTACGGCGTGGTGTCGTCGCTCTGGCTCATGCCCCCACCCTGACATGACGTTGTGCGGACGTCACGAGCCCGTACCCATTGATGTCGCAGGTTTGCAGGTGACACACCCGGCGTGTCCCCTGCTTACCTACGACATCAGGACGGTCGGAGACGTACAGGTACGCGGCTTGGCATGCGGGCCAGCGAACTGGGTATGGCTGAAGGCATGACCGTCGTGCGCTTTCAGGATCTTCCGCTCGGAGACCGCAAAAAGGCCTGGGACGGCGACGCGGCGGATAAGCGGGTACGTAAGTGGGCCTCGGCCAAGGAGGAGCCCAACACCAGCTACCGAGACGCCCACGTCTGGTACGACGGGTCGGCCCCGGACAACTTCGGCAGCTACAAGTTGCTCATCGCCGACGTCATCAACGGCCGGCTGACCGCCATGCCACGCGGTGTGATGGCAGCTGCGGCGGTGATCCAGGGCTCGCGCGGTGGGGTCGATCTACCCGACGACGAGAGCCCACGCGTCCGCGGACACCTGGCCCGTTACTACGACAAGATGGGCGACGACCCACCCTGGGACCGCTGAGCCCCGCTCCATCGCCCTGATCCGGAGCAGAGTGACTCAGGCCGTCCCTGAGTCGGGCTGATCGGCGCGCGGCTTGCGCAAAGCGAGGGCGACTCCGGCGGCGGTGACGACCACGCCAATGATGCTCACAAGCGCCAGATCCTCACCGAAGAGCAGGTACGCCTCGATCGCCGTGGCCGGCGGCACCAGGTAGAACAGGCTCGACACCCCGGATGCGCTGCCCCGCTTGAGCAAGAACAGCAGGAGCAGGACCGCACCGAGGGACAGGGCGAAGACCAACCAGACCATCGCCAGGCTGAACTCGAGTGTCCAGTCGATGGTCTGCGTCTCGAAACTCAGCGACAGGACCGCGACCAACGCCGCGGCGGCGAGGTACTGCACCGCCGTACCGCTGGCCAACGGAATGCCGTCGCCGTGCCGCTTTTGATGAATCGTCCCGGCTGTACCGGCGGCCAACGCGACCAGGCACGCCACGATGCCCAGGATCGGGAAGTCAGCTGACCGGCCGGCATCGAACAGGCCCGGTGCGAGAACGAGTACCACACCGATCACACCGAGCACCAACCCGACCCACTGCCACCGGCTCAGCCGTTCGCCGAGCAGCCGATTCGCCAGCGCAGCAACCACAACCGGCTGCAGGCTGACGATCACCGCCGATACCCCGGAGGGCAGTCCGTTGTCGATCGACCAGAAGACCCCACCGAGATAGCCGGCGTGCAGCAGGACACCAGTCACCGCGGAGCGGCCCCATTGCACCCTGGTACGCGGCCGTTCCGAGCGGGTGACCGCGACGATCAGCCACAGCAACGCGCTGGCGATCATCAGCCGAAGGGCGAGGAAGGTGAACGGCTCGGCGTACGGAAGGCCGTACTTAGCCCCGATGAACCCGGTGCTCCACAACAGCACGAAGACCGCCGGAGCGCTGGCAACAGCCAGCGTGCGCCGAGTCGGTGCAGCCACCAGGGCAGTCGATCACATCACCGCCCCGCAACCCGCCGCCGATGCTGTGAGAGACCGGCCACAATGACGGCATGGTCTCCGAGGACGACGTCCGTACGGCGGCGCTGTCGTTGCCCGAGACCAACGAGAAGTCCTCGTACGGCATGCCGGGATTTCGGGCGCGTACCAAGGGATTCGCACGCTTGCACGAACAGCCCGGGGTCTTGATGCTGTGGTGCGCCGACGTCGGCGAGAAGGAGGCGCTGATCGCCTCGGAACCGGAGAAGTTCTTCACCACACCGCATTACGACGGGTACAGCAGCGTCCTCGTCCGGCTGGATCGCATCGACGGTGAGGAACTCCTGGACCTGTTGACGGCGGCTTGGCGGTCTCGGGCGCCGACGCGGCTGGTCGAGGACTTCGATGCCGACGGGCGGTAACGTCGGCGCATGGACTTCGGACTGACCGAGGAAGAGCGGGCGATCCGCGACACGGTGCGGGATTTCGTCAAGCGTGAGGTAATGCCGCTGGAAGCGGACTGCCTGCGCAACGAGCGCGCCGGCCGGGTCGGGGTCGACCGGGCCACTCTGAAAGCGTTGCAGCACAAGGCGAAGCAGGTCGGCTTCTGGGGGATCAACACGCCCGAGGAGTACGGCGGTATGGGCTTGGGCCCGGTGATGACTGCGCTGATCAGCCTGGAGCTGGCGCGGACGTTCGTACCGTTCTATCTCGGTGGGTACGCCGACAACATCCTCTATCACTGCACGCCCGAGCAGGCCGAGAGCTACCTCCTGCCGGTCATCGCCGGGGACAAGATCTCCTGCTTCGCGATCACTGAGCCCGGCGCCGGGTCGGATGCCAAGGCGATCACCACGTCGGCCCGGAAGGAGGGCGATGCCTGGATCATCCGTGGCGAGAAGACGTTCATCACCCGCGGCAACGACGCCGACTTCACGATGGTCTTCGCGGTCACGGACAGAGAGTTGGGCGCCGACGGTGGCGTGACCGCGTTCCTGGTCGACCGAGACATGGGCTGGAAGTCCGAGCCGATCGACACGATGGGAGAGTGGGGGCCGGCCGCGCTGGTCTTCGACGATGTCGCCGTACCGGAGCAGAACATCCTCGGCGAGATCGGTCAGGGCTTCACCCTCGCGATGGAGTGGATCAACGCCGGACGGTTCATCCTCCCGGCGCGGGCCGTGGGCGCCTGCGAGCGTTTGCTCCAGTTCGCCTTGGACTACGCCAACACCCGCTCGACCTTTGGCCACCCGCTGGCCCAACGCCAGGCCATCCAGTGGATGATCGCCGACTCCGCCGTGGAGATCGAGGCGATGAAGTGGCTGACCCTGCATGCCGCCTGGCAGATGCAGCAGGGCCAGGACAACCGGCACACGTCCTCGATGGCCAAGCTGTACGCCGGCGTCAAGGCCAACGAGGTCGTCGACCGGGTCCTGCAGATTCACGGCGGGATGGGCTACACCCGGGAATTGCCGATCGAGCGGTGGTACCGCGAGTTGCGGTTACTGCGGATCTATGAGGGCACCGACGAGATCCAGCGTCAGTCGATCGCCCGCAATCTGCTCAAGGGCAACGTGAAGCTGGCCTCGACGCCCAACTGACCCGCCCGATCGTTTGTGCCGCGGAAACCGGGCAAGATCAGGAGCGCCCAGGGTTGAGTCCGGCTGCACCCAGGGCGCTCACGATCAACCCCATCAACCCCATCAGCGACGATCACCTCGAGAACGCGGATCACCCGAGTGTGCGGCCACCTTCGGTTCGATGAACTGCAGATCGAGTTCGACCTTGACCACGTCGCCGAGCATCGCACCGACCGGGCCGAAGCCGAGCCCGAAGTCCTTGCGGCGGATCTCACCGGTCGCCTCGAACCCGGCGTGCCGGGTCCCGTCGAAGAACGCCTCGACGCCGCCGAACTCGGTCGCCAGGCTGAGCGGCCGGGTGACGTCGCCGATCGTCAGCTCACCGTCCAGCGTCCAGTCGGAGCCCTCGCCGCGAATCCGCGTCGACCGGTAGGACATCGTCGTTCGGTTCGCTACGTCGAGGAGTTCGGCCGAACGCAGGTGCGCATCGCGGGTCTCGTTGCCCGTGTCGATCGATGCCAGGTCGACGCCGGCCGTGACCATCGAGTCGTCGAGGGTTGCACCGATCACCAGTTCGGCGGAAACAGTACCGAATCGGCCGCGGACCTTGGCGACACCCAGGTGGCGGATGGTGAAGCCGACGGTGGTGTGGTCAGTGTCCAAGGCCCAACGGCCCTGGGCGAGTGGGAGAACCGTCCTTGTTGTCTGTGCGGTCGTTGTCGTCATGGAATCGATCCTGTGCGCCGGATGCGATCCCAGGGAGACCGCGCTGTAGCTGGCACGGCCGAGACCGGCCTTGCCCAGGCTGGCCTCCTCCAGGCTGGCCTTGACGGGGCCACCATGGCGGCGCTGTGAGCGAGCACACTGTAGGAGTGATCGAGGGAGAGCTCGGCTCGTTCCTACGTAGCCGGCGCGAGGGGGTGAGCCCCGCCGACGTCGGCCTGCCGATCGGAACCCGTCGACGTACCCCCGGCTTACGACGCGCTGAACTCGCCACCTTGGCCGGGGTCAGCGTCGACTATCTGATCCGGCTCGAGCAGGGTCGAGACGTGCACCCCTCGACGCAGGTACTCGGGGCGCTGGCCGCGGCGTTGCAGCTCAGCGAGGACGATCGCGACCATCTCCGAATCCTTGCCGCTATCACGAGCGGCGCGGAGCTCTGTCCCGAGCCGATTGCGGCCGCGAGGACGGTGCGGCCCACTGTCCAAGCCATGCTCGACCAGTTCGAGCCGGCGCCTGCCTTCGTCCTCAACCACCTGGCCGACCTACTGGCCTGGACCGACGGCTACGACCGGCTGGCGCGCCCCCTCGGCATTCTCGATGGCGCGGAGCCCAATCTCGTCTGGTTCACCTTCGCCGACGATCGAGCGCGGGCTGCCTACCCCGACTGGGACGACATCGCCGACGAGCAGGTCGCGAACCTGCACGAGCTGCGCCAGTGCGACAACAACACCGACACGCTGGCCGCCCGGCTTGCACAGGCAGCAGGGTCGGAGTTCACCGACCGATGGGAGCGCCGTCCGGTCGGGAGGAAGCGCACCGGGATCAAGGCGATCTCGCACCCGGCCGTGGGTGTCCTGCGGCTGGCTTTCGAAACGCTGGAACTGCCCGATGCCGACCGCCAGCGCCTCGTGGTCTACCTGCCCGCCGACGCGGCGACGGAAGCCGGCCTCAATCGGCTCGCCGGTCGTCGGCCAGGTGCGCTGCGATCGGTGAGCGCCGGCTAGCTCTGCCCGCCGTACCCCGCACAATCACAGATCAACTCGAGCTCCGGCTCAGGGCTGCGATTCGGCGTACGCGCGCACTCGGTCCATCACCTCGGCGCTGACCTTGCTCGGGTGCCCAGCGTCGAAGGGCGGCTGCGGGTCGTACTCGATATAGACCTGCGCGGCCTGGGCCGCCACGTCGTCGACCAGCAGTTCGACGAGCCGGATCGCCATGTCGATCCCGGCGGAGACCCCGGCCGCGGTGATGATCCGCTCAGGTAGGTGCTCGACCACCCGCTGGGTGACCGGCACCGCACCGAGCTTGTCGAGGTAGTCCAGCACGCTCCAGTGCGTGGTGGCGGTCAGCCCAGCGAGTAGTCCGGCCGCGGCGAGGATCAGTGAACCGCTGCACACCGAGGTCGTGAACCGGGTGCCCTCGTGTGCGCGCCGCAGCCAATCGAGGAGCGGGCCACCGTCGAGAACCGCCCGGGTACCGATGCCGCCCGGTACGACGATCACATCGGGCGCCGGTACCTCGTCAAAGGTTGCGTCGACGGTGAGTCCGAGCCGGCCGCTCTCGGTACGTACCTCGCCGCGCGCTTCGCCGGCGAACACCACGTCGAGCGACGGAACCTGTTGCAGCACTTCGTACGGTCCGATCGCGTCGAGCGCGGTCAACCGGGGAAACAGGGGGATAGCGACCTGCATGTCATGACCTTTCGTCGGGTACGGCGGGGACACCGTCGGGTACGGGGGAGGAGCGGTTGGGTACGGCGGAGGAGCCGTCGGGTACGGCGGAGAAGCGCCGGCGGTAATGGTCGGGGGGCACGCCGAGGCGCCGTACGAAGGCCCGTCGCATCGTCTCAGCGGAGCCGAACCCGGCTCGGGCGGCCGCGACGGTGACCAACACCGGCTCGGACTCCAGCAGCCGTCGGGCGGTGTCGACCCGGACCTGCTCCACGTAGTCGCCGGGCGGACACCCGAGCAGGCGGAGAAACTCGCGGCTGAGGTGCCGTTCGCTCATTCCGACCCGTGCGGCCAGCGTTGGCACGCGCAGGTCTGCGGCCGGTTCGGCATGGATCAGATCTTGTGCCGCTCGTACGGACGGCCGGGCAGCAGGCGGTGACCAGACCGGGCCGGCGAACTGACTCTGCCCACCCGGCCGGCGCAGAAACACGACGAGTTCGCGGGCGATCCGCTGGGCCACATCTACACCGTGATCGGCCTCGACCAGCGCCAGCGCAAGGTCGATCCCTGCGGTCACGCCTGCCGATGTCCAGATCCGGCCCTGCCGCAGGTAGATCGGGTCACTGCGTACGTCGACGGTCGGGAAGTCGCGGGCCAGAGCCGTGGTGTGTCGCCAGTGCGTGGTAGCGGCCAGCCCGTCGAGCAGCCCGGCGGCGGCCAGCAGGAACGCTCCGGTGCACACCGACACAACCCGGCTGGACCGAGCGGCGGCCTCGCGCAACCAGTCGAGGAAGACATCGTCGCGGCTCAGCGTCCTGGCGCCGGGCCCGCCGGGAACCAGCAGCGTGCCGATCTCGCCGGTCTCGGGCAGTCGGTTGTCGGCTAGCAGGCGCAATCCGCTCTCGGCCAGGACCGGTCCTGGGGTCACCGCCACCAGCGAAACGCAGTAGCCGTTGCTCGATACCGTGCGCGATCCGGTGCCGGAGGCGCGAACGTCCAGCAGCGTGGTGGCGCCGATCAGCACCTCGTACGGGCCGGTGACATCAAGCGATTGGAACCCGGCAAAGACCGGGATGACGACACGGTGGATGGGCACGTACCCAGAGTTCTAGCGCCCGAGTGCTGGCGTCAATGTCGGGTACCCCACCTATTCGGCCAGGCGTCGACTCGGTCGGCCCGCGCGGTTATGCCCTCGGACCCTCATCGGCACGGCCTAAGGTCGAGGCCTGCGTTTCTCCGGCAGATCAGGAGCAGGCAGCAGGCATGGTGGACGTAACTGCCGGATCGAGCTGCACTACCGCCGTAGCGCGACCACACCAGTCCAGTGCCACGATGGTCAGTCACTGAACCAGACGACGAGTGAGACGGGATCGGAGAAGGGGGGTGAGTCATGGGTAGGGACACCGCTCCGTTGCCGTGGACCGGTGCGCATCACCCGCGACCGCCGCCGTCCTCCGGCCAGAGACCGCCGCCGTCCTCGGGACAGAGACCGGCCCCTCCAGGCCAAAGACCGGCCTCCTCGGGGCAGATGCCGGCCTCCCCGGGCCAAAGACCATCTGCCGCCGGCAGTCGTCAGCCGAGCCGGCCGGGTCGAGGACCGGGGTCGGAAGGCGCCCGGCGCTCGGCGCCCATCGGTACCCGTCCGCTACCTGCCCGCCTCGACCCTCGCGGCGGCTCATCGGGTCCCCGGCATCGGCTCCGCGAACAACCGGGCATCGGTCGATTCTTGATTCTCAGCGTGCTCGGAGCGCTGATTCCCGGACTGGCCTATCTGGTAGCGGGCCGGCGCGCACTCGGGCTCTTTACCCTGACGGTGTTCGTCAGTGTGTTCGCCGCTGCCGTCTGGCTGGTTCGAGGCGACCAGCGCAGGCTGCTCCGGCTGCTCGTCGACGGCAATGCCCTGGCCCTGCTCGGGGTCGCAGTCGTGGCCCTCGGTCTGGGCTGGATCGCGGTGATCATGACCGGGCACCTGCTGCTGCGACCGAGAGGGCTGCGCACCGGGCAGCGCGTCGTCGGTGCCGTGGTCATGGCGGTGCTCAGCCTGGGAATCGCCTTGCCGACGGCGGCCGCCGCGAACGCCGCCTTTCTGGCCCGGGACACCCTCGCCGAGATATTCGCCGACGACGGCCAGAGCGCTACCGTCCCGGACGCCGAACCCGGCAATCCGTTCGGGAACAAGGAGCGGGTCAACGTCCTGCTGCTCGGCGGCGACGGCCTGCCTACGAGGGAGGGAATCCGTACAGACAGCGTCATCGTCGCCAGCACCGACACCGAGAGCGGGGCGACGACCCTGCTCAGCCTT
>JACCUM010000102.1 GCA_013811805.1 Geodermatophilaceae bacterium
GCCCGCAGCGACTCTCCAAGCCTGGCAAAGGTCCGTGGCCCACGGTTGACTCTGTACTCGCGCTCGTTGGGCCTGACGATGGGCCTGATCTTCTTGCTGTCCTGGCTGGCCCAATCCATCAGCGGGCACAGCGCGTACAACGAGGAACAGCTCGCCCAGCTATAGGAGCCGATCAGCTGGGGTGGGTACCTCAGCTCGCGGAGTTCTGGAACCGGACCCTGCAGAACTGGCAGTCGGAGTTGCTCGCGGTGGCCAGCATGGTCGTCCTGTCGATCTACCTGCGACAGCGCGGCTCGCCGGAGTCCAAACCGGTGGGGCGCCCCGCATTCGAGCACCGGCCTGGAGGGTTGACTTTGCGGCGGCTCAGCTCCATCCGGCCGCCCGACCATAGTCCGGAGACTCGCTGTACGAACTCCCGGAACGGTTGCACCGCAGTGTCTCTGGAGTCCACCTGAACACCCGCCCCGATCATCCCTGGCGGAACGGTACTTCCGATCTTGTACGGATTGCCCCAGCGGCTAGGGCGGCGCGCGCCACCCGAACCGCGTCAGCCGGCGTCCGCCATCCTCGGGTCCGGCGCAGCTGGATCCGGCGCGGGCGCGGCTCATTGACGACCCCGCTCAACCGCCCCGTTCATGGTGATCTTGACGTTATTGCGGTTTCGGGCGCCCCGCCTCGGTGTGTCGCCACCATAAGGTCAAGATCACCAAGAAGTGGGCTTGGCTAGCGGGGTTTCGTCGAGCTTGTCCAGTAGTTCGGCCACGTCCTCGAAGACCTGCGCTGCGCCGGCGTCGTACAGCTCGGAGACCCCGAATCCCCCGGTGCGTAGGCAGATGCACCTCCAGCCGGCGGCCGCCGCGGCCTGCACGTCGTAGGTCGAATCACCGACGCAGATTGCGGCATGGCCGCCCACCTGATCCAGTGCAGCCTGCAAGATGTCCGGCGCCGGCTTGGAGTCCTCCGCGTCGTCGGCGCTGGTCCACCCGCCGAGCGGACCGTCACCGCCCAGGAGATCGATGGCCACCCGGGTGTGGTCCGGTTTTCCCGAGCTCGCCAGCCCAAGACGCCAGCCGCGGTGGTGGAGCTCCGCGATCAACTCGGTCGCTCGATCGAAGGCGCCGACTTCGTGCAGCAGTTCCTCGTACTGCTCTTCCCAGCCGTCGCGCAGCGCATCGCCGAGCCGCGACTCGACCTCGTTCCCGGCGACCGCGGCCACCAGCCGGTCACCGCCCAGGCCGATGGCCCGATGCAGGCGCCACATGGGAATGGTCAGATCGTGGTCGGCGAAGGCGCGATGCCAGGCCAGGGTGTGCTGATAGGTCGAGTCGATCAGGGTTCCATCGACGTCGAGGAGAACGGTGTCCAGCCCACTCGGGGTCACCGGCTGGCTCAGACGTCGTGGCGTTCGGGCACTTTGGCCTGCAGCCGCCCACCGGCGACTCGGGTTTGCAGAACGGTCGCCGACGCTACCGCAGGGCCCCGTACGGCGTGACCGTCGGCCAGTACGAACGTTCCGCCGTGCCACGGGCAGACGAGGCACTGCTTGCCCCCGACATCGGTCAGCTTTCCTTGGTGCAGCGGCCCGCCCAGGTGCGAGCAGGAATCGACCAGTACGTGCGCCTGGTCACCGCGCCGGATCACGCACAGGGACGCCGGCCGATCGCTGTCGTCGCTGACCCGCAACACCGGCCGGCCGTCGGGCAGGTCGTCCAGCGGACCGAGATCGATCCAGTCGTGGCTCAAGGTGCGTGCGGCGGTCGCTGCATGCGACGCGCCGGCAGCCTGGTGATAGGCCAGATGCCCGCCGATCCCGGCCGACGACGAAGCCAGTCCCAGCGCGGCATAGGCCAGTCCACGACCCCGTGCCCGTGACCCACGCGCTCGGGCAACGAGAGAGCCGGCGTACAGCACGAGTGCCGCGGAGTTCAGTACGGCGTGTACGGCACCGACCCGCTGCTGTCCGATCTCCCCTTCCGACCAATCAGCCGCTCCGGCGAGTGCAGTCGGCACCGCAGCCGCAATGCCGGTCGCGATGAGGATGTCAGCCTC
>JACCUM010000121.1 GCA_013811805.1 Geodermatophilaceae bacterium
AAGAAGGCCCCCGCGAAGAAGGCGGCCACCAAGAGGGCAGCCGCCAAGACTCTTGCCAGAAAGCCGGCAAAGAAGGCAACGAAGGGCGAGAAGTAGCGTCAACCTCGGCCACGGCAGCCGTACTTCTCTACGGGATAGGTCCCCTCAGACGGTGCTCTGGGGACCTATTCCGTAACGCAAGCCGATTGTTCGGTGTCGGCTACGGCCACTTTCTTGGGCGGCGGATAGTAGTCGGCGCGTACCCGACTCCCGTTGACCGCCAACGCCCATACGCCGGCCTTCGCCGCCACCTGGCGCATGGGTTCCGGCGCTTCGGGTGCAGACACCCAGCTCATCAAAGTCGGAATCACCCCGCCCTGACTGGCGATGACCGTCACCTGCTCGGTGGAGTCGAGGTCGGCCAGCAGGCGTTGCGCCGCCGGTCGAGGGTCCGCGGTGAACTCGTCCTCACCGAACATCGGCGCCGCTTCGACGTCCAGCCCGAGCGCTCGGGCAAGTGGTTGCACGGTCTGTACGCATCGCAGCGCCGGTGCGGCAAGCACCCGGGTCGGGGCGAAGCCAGTCAACAGTGGCGTCAGTCCCTGTGCCTGTCGCATACCTCGATCAACCAGCGGTCTGGCGACGTCCGGCCCGTCGAAGTCGCTGCGATGCCCGGCATCTGCGTGGCGTACGAGCACCACCCGAACAACACTCGGTGGGAGATCGTCCAATTCGTCGGCCAGCCGCCGGTCGTGGGCGTAGCTGAGTTTCTTACGGGCGCGGGACAACGGAACCCAGCGGACCTCGTCGACCTCACGGTTGGCGGTGAACTCGCCACCGCGGGGGCACATCACCCAGTAGGTGACTTCTTTGGGTCCATCGATCGTGCGATAGCGGACTGCCGGCATGCGATGCCCGACGATGACAGACAGGCCGGTCTCCTCCGCGACCTCCCGGATCGCCCCGGCGAGCAGCGACTCCCCTTTGTGCAGTTTGCCTTTTGGAAAGGTCCAGTCGCGGTACCGAGGACGGTGGACGAGCAGTACCTCGATCTCGTTCGACTCCACGGTCGGCCGCCAGATGATGCCTCCGGCGGCGAGGACCGGATTGCGCACGAAGGCGGCCTAGCCGACCCGGTCGGCAAGCCTGGCGATCAGGCCAGCCTGGTGGTCCACGTTCCCGGACCGGACCCAGCTACCGTCTGAGGTGAGGTTCCAGCACCGGATGGAGGCTCCCCATGCCGAGTCGGTGACGTCTGAGAGCTGTGACCTGGCCACCCGGTCGGTTACTTGGAGCATGACCTCGATCCGGCGATCGAGGTTGCGGTGCATCATGTCTGCGCTTCCCAGCCACCATTCCTGCTCCTCGCCGTTGCGGAAACTGATGACCCGGGAGTGCTCGAGGAAGCGTCCGACGATCGAACGGACCTCGATGTTGTCCGAGAGTCCGGGTACCCCGGGCCGCAGGGCGCAGATGCCGCGAACCAGGAGCCGGACCTGCACTCCGGACTGGGAGGCGCGGTACAGCCCGTCGATGATGCCTTCGTCCACCAGAGAGTTGATCTTGAACATCACACTCGCCGGACGGCCTTCCCGGGCATGGTCGATCTCCCGTTCGATCCGGTCGAGCAGCCCCTGGCGGATGCCACGTGGCGAGACCAGGAGCGTGCGGTAATTGGTTTGACGCGAGTAGCCGGTCAGGGCGTTGAACAAGTCGGTCAGGTCGGCCCCCACTCGGGAGTCGGCGGTCAGGATGCCGAAGTCCTCGTACAGGCGCGCGGTCTTGGGGTTGTAGTTGCCGGTCCCGAGATGACAGTAGCGCCGGATCACACCGTTCTCGCTGCGCACCACCAGCGCGGTCTTGCAGTGTGTCTTGAGTCCGACCAGTCCGTAGACGACGTGACAGCCCGCCTGTTCCAACTGCCGGGCCCAACTGATGTTGGCGGCTTCGTCGAAACGCGCCTTGATCTCGACCAGGACGACGACCTGCTTGCCGGCCCTCGCCGCGTCACTGAGCGCCTCCACGATCGGCGAGTCACCGGACGTCCGGTAGAGGGTCTGTTTGATGGCCAGGACATGCGGGTCCTCGGCGGCCTGCTCGATGAACCGCTGGACGCTGGTGGCGAAGGAGTCGTACGGGTGGTGCACCAGCACGTCACCTTCGCGCAGCGTGGCGAAGACGCTCTTCGGAGTCTCCCCTTCGGACAACCGAGGATGCGTGGCCGGAACGAAGGTCTCGTCCTTGAGTTCTGGACGGTCCAACCGGTAGAGGGCCATCAGTGCCGAAAGGTCCAGTAACCCAGGGACTCCAACCACATCAGACTCGGTGATCCCCAGTTCCGTGAGCAGGAAGCCGAGCACTTCGGGATCCATGCTGTCGGTGACCTCGAGCCGAACGGCTGGACCGAACCGACGCCGGGCGAGTTCGCGTTCCAGGGCCTGCAGGAGGTCCTCGTCGCGATCGTCCTCCACGTCGAAGTCGGCGTTTCGCGTCACTCGGAAGACGTGCTGAGCGATCACCTCGTTGCCGGGAAACAGCTGCTGGAGGTGGGCCGAGATGAGATCTTCCAGTGGCAGGAAGCTCTGGCCGTCAGCGAGCGTCACGAACCGTGGAACGTTGTTGGGCACTTTGACCCGGGCGAATCTTGAAGGCCCGCCGCCATGGTCGCGGATCAGCACGGCCAGGTTCAGGGACAGGCCGCTGATGTACGGAAAGGGGTGCGCCGGATCGACGGCCAGAGGCGTGAGCACCGGAAAGACGTGGTCGCGGAAGTACTCCCGAAGCCGGGCCGCCTCGCCTCGCTCGAGTTCGTCCCAGTGGACGATGCGGATGCCTTCGGCCTCCAGTGCAGGCGCGATGTCCTTGGCGAAGCAGGCGGCGTGCTGGGTGGACAGATCCTGAGTACGGGCGTTGATCCGCTCCAACTGATCGCGGGAGGACAGTCCGTCGAGCGAGCGCATCGACAGGCCGGTGCTTTGACGTCGCTTCAGTCCGGCGACGCGGACCATGTAGAACTCATCCAGGTTCGAGGCGAAGATGGCCAGGAACTTCGTACGTTCCAGCAGCGGCAGGCTCTGATCCTGGGCCAGGGACAGGACTCGAGCGTTGAAGTCCAGCCAGGACAGCTCCCGGTTGAGATATCGATCGGCCGGCAAGGCGACGTCGGCGGTGGGCAGTGCATCGTCGAACTCTGCATCACCGGCCGACCTGCTTGCGGAGGTGACCGCTACGGGATCGGGCATCCCCTCATGATGGCGCACCAACGTGAACGCAGGTCAATGACGTTCGGCGACGCGGCATTCACGATTGATCGGCGCCGCCCACCGCCCGGCTCAGGCCAGGGTGATCAAGGTGACCCGGCAGGGGCCAAGCGCGTCGTAGTCGAGCCGTACGCGCTGTCCCAGCCTCAGCAGCCGCAGGCCTCCCGCGCCAAAGGCCGAGCCAGGGAAGTCCTCTCGCTGACCGTTGTCGTGCAGGACGGCGCCGGCTCCGGTGTCCGGGTCGAATTCGGCGACGGTTGCTTGCCGGGATCGCGGACGGTCGGGTTCGGAGGACCTCTCTCCCACCGGCGGCTCAACAGGCACAGGCAGCCAACGCCGGTGCCAATAGGACCAGTTGGGCAGCAGTGGCTGGCCCCAAGCCCATCCGGGAGGCTACTGCGAGATCAGCCGGAGTATCCAGATCGCGGCGCAGGCTCGGCCACCCGCCACCAAGACCGAACGCGCCCGACCGGTGATGTGCCTGCGCAGACTTGATTCCGAACCGCGGATCGAGGTCCTGTCCGGGCAGCGCAGTCAGCAGAGTCGTACCAGTGCCCTCGACGTCGGTGACAAAGGCGCGGGCGTGCCTGGCGGCCTGATCCAGGGCGTCGGTCAATTCCCCTTCGCGCAGGGCTGCGAGGTCCGCCGACAGCGCCGCCACCCCAGAGTCTGGCCGCTGCGCGGCCACCATGGCGGCGCCGTAACGTAAGGCTGCGTTGAGGCCGTCGTCAGGCGCATCCGGAACGACCCGGGCTCCGAGCGCGGACAGCGTGTCGGCGGCAAGCCGGTCGTCGGTGACCACAACGACGACCGAAACGGTTGCCGAGGCCAGTGCGGCACAGACGGTGTCGCTGGCCATAGCGAGAGCGATCCGGCCGTTGGCCGGAAGCAGGGCCGCGTCAGGCGGCGGGTCGGCGGAGGATGGACTTTCGGTGAGGAGCGGGTCGGCCGTGTGGTCAACCAAGGCCGCGGAAAGTCGCGTCTTGGCCAGCGACAGGCGCTTGACCGGGATCACGATCGACCACATCACGCCTTCCAGCATGGCACCTCGCCGATGAGCGATCGGGAGGAGTCGGCTGGCACCGTGGAACGCGGTCGGCACAGCCGTGGACACATCAGCTGGGGGCTCTGGCTGATGCTGATCGTCTTTCATCCCATGGCCGACCTCGTCTTTCGCCGCGACGTCTGGCACGGCGAGCGGATCCCGGCCAGCGGACCGGTCATCATCGTGGCCAATCACATCTCCATCGCCGATCCGGTCTCCTTCGCACGAGCGGTGTGGGATGCCGGACGGATCCCACAGTTCCTCGCCAAGAACACCCTCTACCGCGGGATTTTCGGAGTTGTCCTGCGTAGTGCGGGGCAGATCCCGGTCTATCGTTCGACCAGCGCAGCGCAGGACTCCTTGCGCGCGGCCGTGGCGGCCCTGCAGCGTGGAGAGGTGGTCTGCATCTACCCGGAGGGCACCGTCACCCGAGATCCCGACTGGTGGCCGATGGTGGCCAAGAACGGGATCGCCAGATTGGTGCTCGCCGTCGATGCACCGGTCATCCCGGTAGGCCAATGGGGTCCGCAGTTGACCCACGACTACCACACCAAGAGATGGTCGGTCTTGCCCCGGAAGAGGACGGTCTGCAATGTCGGCGAACCGGTCGACGTCTCGGCCTTCCGTGGCCGGCCGGTCACGGCGGGCCTGTTGCGGGAGATCACCGACGAGATCATGTTCAGCGTGCGCCGAGAGCTGGCCGAGATCCGTCGGGAGCAGCCGCCGCCGGAGTTCTACCGGGATGCCGAGACCGGAGCCGAGGAGTGAGCGGGACTCGCCGGGTAGCCGTGTTGCCGGCCGGTAGTTGGGGGACGACCTTCAGCAAGGTCGTCGCCGACGCCGGGGCCGACGTCGTGCTCTGGACTCGTCGGCCAGAACTCGCCGCCACCATTCAGGAGCAGCGGGTGAACCCGGACTATCTGCCGGGTCTGCGACTGCCCGATGGGGTCCGAGCTACCCACGATGTGCGAGAGGCGTTGTCCGGCGCGGAGTTCGTGGTGATCGCCGTACCGTCGCAGACGCTGCGGGAGAACCTTGTGTCCTGGCGGCCGCATCTTCCGCGCACTGCGACGTTCGTGAGTCTGATGAAAGGGATAGAACTCGGGACCGCCAAACGCATGAGCGAGGTCATCGCCGAAGTCGTCGGGGTGGACGCTGACCAGGTGGCGGTGGTCAGCGGGCCGAATCTGGCTCACGAGATCGCCCAGGAGCAACCTTCCGCGACCGTGGTCGCCTGTTCCGACCACGACCGAGCGGTCATGGTCCAGCAGACCTGCCGCACGGCTTATCTTCGGCCGTACACGAATAGCGACGTCGTGGGCTGCGAGTTGGGTGGAGCGATCAAGAACGTGATCGCCCTGGCTGTCGGCATCGCAGGAGGTATGGGGTTCGGGGACAACACCCGGGCCAGCTTGATCACCCGTGGGCTGACCGAGATGGCCCGCCTGGGGGTCAGTCTCGGCGCCGAACCGGGAACCTTCGCCGGCCTGGCCGGTCTCGGTGATCTGGTGGCCACATGTTCCTCCCCGCTGTCCCGGAACCGGACCTTCGGCGAGCGGCTTGGACGCGGGCAGACCCTGAGGCAGGTGTTGGACGAGACCAGGCAGATCGCCGAAGGCGTGAAGACCTGCCGTTCGGTACTGGATCTGGGTCATCGGGCCGGGGTGTACATGCCGATCACCGCAGCCGTCGTGCAGATCTGCCACGAAGGCGCCTCTGCCGCATCCATCGTCCGGGCGATGATGGCCAGGGAGGCCAAAGCAGAATGAGCGGTGAGATGAGCTCCGACGGCTATGGCGACGGCACCCGGGTCGTCCGATCCGGCAGCACCCCACCGATCCCGGGAATGCCGTTGCACCACGGACCGGTCTTCGCCGCAACTTTCCATCTGGGCGACGCCGAGCCAGGCGCGGACGGTGCGGATGTCTATGCGCGTTATGACAATCCGACCCTGCGTGATTTCGAATTCTCGCTCGGTGGCCTGGACGGAGGTCGCAGTCTCGCCTTCGCCTCCGGGATGGCTGCGATGACCGCGGCTTTCTACAGCGTCGTGTCTACGGGGCAACGGCTGCTGATTCCGGCCGACGGCTACTTCACCGGTCGGCTGCTGGCCGATGCGCACCTGCGACGATTCGGTGTCCAGATGGCGAGCGTGGCCACCGCGGACGTCGAGCAAAGGCTCCGGGCCGGCGACTTTCCCGGAGCGAGGCTGATCTTGGTGGAGACGCCGAGCAACCCGGGACTGGACGTCTGTGACATCGCCGCCGTGGCCGAGCTCGCGCACCGGCAGGGTGCCTTACTGGCAGTGGACAACACGACCGCAACGCCGCTTGGTCAACGGCCGCTGGCGTTGGGCGCGGACATGGTGCTCGCCAGTGACACAAAGGCCCTGTCCGGTCACAGCGATCTGCTGATGGGGCACGTCTCGGTGCGCGACGACGAGCTTCTCGCGAGGATCAAGGGCTGGCGGAACCATACGGGAGCTGTGCCAGGTCCGTTCGAGACCTGGCTGGCCCACCGCAGCATCGGCACCCTGGACCTGCGATTGGCTCGTCAGGCGGAGAATGCGGCTGCCCTGGCCGACTTGTTGGCCGGTGCCCCACAGGTCACGAACGTCCGCTGGCCATGGCGGACCGACGATCCGTCGTACCCGCTCGCGAGTCGGCAGATGTTGCGGCCAATGGGCGTTGTGTCAGCCTCGTTCCCCTCGGCTGACGCCGTACGCCGACTGCTGGCCGGATCGGAACTGCTCACCGCGGCGACGAGTTTCGGGGGGTTGCATACGACGGTGGATCGGCGCGCTCAGTTCGGCGGGGATTCGGTGGCGGAGGGCTTCGTACGTATCTCCTGCGGATGTGAGGACACCATCGACCTGGTCCGAGACGTGACCTCCGCCTTGCGCGCCGTCGTGGGTGGCTGAGCTGCGTCGACCTCGACGCTCGGCCGCGTGCCGATAAGGTCGCGCGCATGTCGGGGAGGCCTGGAAAGACCCGCGTAGCGGTCGTCTTCGGGGGCCGTAGTCCCGAACACGCGATCTCCTGCGTGTCCGCCGGCAGCATCCTGGGCGCCATCGATCGCGAGGTCTATGACGTACTGGCGGTCGGCATCGCCCGAGACGGTCGCTGGCTCCTGCTACCCGATGACCCCGTGGCGCTGCAGATCCATGGCCGCGAGCTTCCGGAGGTGACCACCGGCCAGTCCGTCGCCCTGAACAACGACCCCGCCCAGCGCGGACTTCGGGTCTTCGATGGTGCCGCCAGCGGAATCGGCCAGCTGGCCCAAGTCGACGTCGTCTTTCCGGTCCTGCACGGCGAGCAAGGGGAGGACGGCACTATCCAGGGCCTGCTCGAGATGGTCGGGCTCCCGTACGTCGGGGCCGGGGTCTTCGCCAGCGCCGCCGCCATGGACAAGGAGTTCGCCAAGAAACTGCTTGTAGCAGAAGGACTTCCGGGCGGTGAATACCTCGTGCTCCGGCGGGGGGACAGTACCGAGCTCGATGCCCACCAGCAGGCTCGGATCTCGTTGCCGGCCTTCGTGAAACCGGCCCGCGCCGGGTCAAGCATCGGGATCACGAAAATCTCCGACTGGTCCGAACTTCCAGAGGCGGTCGCAACGGCGCGCGGGGTCGACTCGAAGGTCCTCATCGAGGCCGGGATCTCCGGTCGAGAGATCGAGTGCGGAATCCTGGCCGAGGTCCGAGCGCCGGGGGAGCCGGTGGAGATCCGGGCCAGCGTCCCCGCCGAGATCAAGGTCTTGCACGGGCACGAGTGGTACGACTTCGAGGCCAAGTATCTCGACGACGCCTGCGAGTTCGACGTCCCCGCTGACCTGCCCGAGGAGATCACCGCGCAGGTCCAGGACTACGCCGTACGAGCGTTTCGCGCCCTGGACGGACGGGGACTGGCTCGGGTGGACTTTTTCGTGACCGAGAGCGGCGAGGTGATCATCAACGAGGTCAACACGATGCCTGGATTCACCCCGATCTCGATGTACCCCCGGATGTGGGCGGCCAGCGGTGTCTCCTACCCCGAGCTGATCGACCGACTCATCCGCTCCGCCATCGCCGACTGACTCCGATCCCTGTGTGCCTTGCGAGCGTGCACGGCAAGGGCACTCAACCCGGGGTAGGAGCGAAGTAGGGGAGTGTCTGAATGATGAGGGGGGCCAGAATCGCCAGGATCGCCCCTCCGTCGGCAGAGGACGGTACGAACACTTCCAGATAGATTCCCCGATCGACGGCTGTGTACGTCGTTCCTGCCGCCGCCGTTTCGAAGAACCACTCGACCTCACTGATGGCCAGCGTGCTGGCCCCAACCACATACCCCGCCGGGCGGGAGATTCCGCATCGCAGGATGGTCGGAGCCTCGCCCCAGGCATACGCCGTCGGCCGAGTCGAGCGGACCGGGCGAGAGGGTTGACCGTCGAGGCTGAAGGGCAGCGTTGTGATCAACGCCGTACAGGCCGCCTCTGTCTCAGGGGTCACCGGCGGGGTGTCGACATCGACAGCTGCCAACGCCGGCTGCCCGAGGATTGGCAGCGGGGCGAGGTCCCTGATGTCGCGCAACGAGAACTGGATGACCAGCAACAGGGCTACTACCACCGGGACCGTGACTGCGGTCGCGAGCAGGGCTGCTCGTCGGAACTGTGGGCTGTCAGGCGAACGCTCAGCCGACGTCGACCCTGGCATCGGACGGCGGCAGCGGGCTCGTCGTCGGCCAGCGGAGCGGCCCTAGAGGTTGACGACGGGGCAGGTCAACGTGCGCGTGATTCCGTCGACCGCCTGGACCTTGGCGACGACGAGCTTGCCGAGCTCATCGACGCTGCGCGCCTCGGCCCGGACGATGACGTCGTAGGGCCCGGTCACGTCCTCTGCAGTGGCCACGCCGTCGAGTTCGGTGATCGCCCGGGCCACCGCTGCAGCCTTGCCGACCTCGGTCTGGATCAAGATGTAGGCATGGACCATGGGTAGACCTCCACGTCGAGGGCCGAGTCGAGCCACCGAAGCTGCCCCTGTGGGCAACTGGTGCTTCGCTCATTCGGGAGGAACCTACCCGGTGACCCGGTCTCCCGTCGCGCCCCTGCCCACAGGATGCGCTGCTGCCTTCAGGCCGTACTGTCTCCACTCCCGGTATCGCCCACCGAGGAGGCAGCCATCACCGTCAGCGAACTCGGGGAGTTCGGCACCGTCGAGCGAGTGATCGCCCGGTCCGGGCTGGCCCATACGACCGTCGTCGGACCAGGCGATGACGCCGCTGTCCTCAACCTCGGGGGCGGTCTGCTCGTGGCCAGCACCGACCTACTCGTCGAGGGCCGGCACTTCCGCCGGGACTGGGCTCCGGCCAAGGACATCGGGCACCGAGCAGCCGCTGCAAACCTGGCCGACATCGCCGCGATGGGTGCCCGGCCCACCGGGCTACTTGTTGGCCTTGCCATGCCCGGCGACCTACCGATCGCGTGGCTCGATGACCTGTACGAGGGGTTGCGCGAGGAGTGCCAGCCCTTCGGAGCCGCAGTGCTCGGTGGGGACGTGGTCGAGAGCAAGACGCTGATCCTCGCGGTGAGCGCGCTCGGGGACATGAAGGGGGCCAGACCGGTCACGCGAGACGGGGCTCTCGTCGGCCATCGGGTCGCAGTCGCCGGGCGGCTGGGGTACGCAGCGGCCGGGTTGGCGGTCCTAGGCCGAGGATTCCGGTCACCCGGATCGGTCGTGGCTGCCTACCGGCGTCCGGAGGTGCCCTATGCGGCCGGGCCGCAGGCGGCGGCACTCGGCGCCAGTGCCATGTGTGACGTCAGCGACGGGCTGCTTCGTGATGCGGGAACCGTGGCTGCGGGCAGCAGCGTCCGGATCGTCCTCGATGTGGCCAAGTTCATGGTCCCGGACGTCCTGCGTGACGTCGGTACGGCGATGAACACAGACCCGCTGCGCTGGATCTTCACCGGAGGTGACGATCACGCTCTGCTGGCCTGTTTCCCGCCGCACGTCGAACTGCCCGCACCCTGGCGTGAGGTCGGTTGGGTCGAGGCAGGAACCGGCGTCCGCGTGGCCGGTCTGCCCGATGAGGGTCGGGAACTGGCAGGCTCAGGTTTCGCGCACTGGGGTTGAGAGCCGCCGGCCGGACGTGCGGCACGAGGAGGCGAGCCAGATGACCGTCGTGACCATCTCTGCGACGTTCGGAGCCGGCGGAAGCGAGGTCGGACCGGCTGTCGCCGATGCGCTGGGGTTGCCGTTCGTCGATCGCGCGATCCCCATGCGAGTCGCGGAGAAACTGGGCGTCTCGATTGCCGACGCCGAGGCCAAGGACGAGACCATCAGCACGGGGTTGACTCGGCTGATCTCCACGATGGCGCTGGTTCCGGACCTGGCAGCCGGCGCTGGACCGATCGAGTACAACCCCGTGCCGGACGAGCGGATCTTTCGGGAGCAGACCGAGAAGGTCCTGCACGAGATCGCTGAAGGCAGCGGCGCAGTGATCCTCGGTCGGGCCGCCGCGCTCGTCCTTGGCGAGGTGCCGGGGGCACTACACGTGCGGTTGGATGCGCCGGTCGCGGCGCGGTTGGCCCACATTCAGCGCGAGCACGGCCTGACGCGGCAGCGAGCTGAACGCCTGATCCGGGACAACGATTCGGCACGCGAGGCCTACGTCCGGCACTTCTACCGGTGCAAGATGAACGAGGCTCGGCATTATCACCTGATCATCGACTCGGTACGGCTGCCGATGTCCACGGTCATCTCCGTGATCACCGATGCGGCGCAGGCCCTCGGAGACAACCGAGAGTCGGTGGACTAGCCGCGGACGACCTTGCCCGCCTTGATGCAGGACGTGCACACCTTGAGCCGCTTGCGCGAGCTAGGGCCGACCTTGGCCCGTACGGTCTGGATGTTCGGATTCCACCGACGCGAGGTGCGCCGATGGGAATGTGACACCGACTTACCGAAGCCAGGGCCTTTGCCACAGACGTCGCAGACCGCAGCCACGGATGATCACTCCTCGAGATAAAAGGCACGTACGGCACACCGGTTTCGGACACGGCAGCGCAGCCAAGGATAACCGACCCCGGCTTGTTCCGGCCACACGGGGCGACGATCGCCGCTTCTCGCCGGTATCGCAGGCCGTCAGCGGTGGTGATTAGGCTCGCTGCCCACCGATGGGCACCGTCGGGAGTCGGTCGAGATGACGGAGGTGGAGCGTTGGAGGTCTTCGACGCTTGCGCCGTACGTCGATGGGCACGAATGGCCTGCGACGCGCTGGCTCTGGCGGCTGCCGAGATCGACGCCATGAATGTCTACCCGGTGCCGGATCGGGACACTGGCACGAACCTGCACCTGACGCTGCGCTCGGCCGTCGATGCGCTCGAGCACGGCGATCAGCAGGCCGGTCTGGGCGCCGCCTTGGATCTGATGGCTCGCGGCGCGCTGCTCGGCGCACGCGGCAACTCCGGGGTGATCGTCTCGCAATTGCTGCGTGGAATCGCAGACCGCCTCGGGCGCGGGGGTGCGGCCGACGGTGCCGCCCTCGCCGCTGCGCTGTCGCATGCCACCGACCTTGCCTATGTGGCGGTGGCCGTACCCGTCGAGGGCACCATCCTGACCGTGGCACGAGCGGCTGCTGATGCGGCGACGGCCGCGGCCTGCACCGAGGGTCGGCCGCGGCTGGCGAACGTGACCCGTGCCGCCGCGGAGGCCGGTGCGCATGCTCTGGCCCGCACCCCATCGCAGTTGCCCGTACTTGCGCACGCGGGCGTCGTCGATGCTGGGGGTCGCGGGCTCTGTGTCCTGCTGGACACCCTGCTC
Organism: Geodermatophilaceae bacterium; assembly: GCA_013811805.1. Lineage (GTDB taxonomy): Bacteria > Actinomycetota > Actinomycetes > Mycobacteriales > Geodermatophilaceae > JACCQS01. Next base: position 12,077 of record JACCUM010000121.1, read on the forward strand.
ACCACCGTCGTCGGCCACGATGCCCCAGGCGGGGAGTTACCGAGCAGGCAACCACCGATGGCCTCGGGGCGACCGGGACCTGCCGCTCGGTCAGTGCCCGTGCCCAACGCCCCCGCGCTGGATCGCCCGCAGGGGCTCGAGTCCGGGCCAACGGGGCGCGAGATCTCGTTCGGGTACGAGGTGCAGTTTCTTCTGGACGAGGCCAACGACGACGCTGTCGATGCCATGCGGATCGACCTCGCTGCCCTCGGTGACTCGCTGGTGATCGTCGGCTCCGGCACCCCGTCCCAGCTGTCGCCGCCGGCCGAGTTGTCGCCGCTGTGGAAGGTCCACGTCCACGTCGACGATGTCGGCGCCGCGATCGAGGCCGGCGTACGCGCGGGACGGCCACACTCGATCAGCGTGACCCGGTTCGCCGACCATGCGGCCGCGACACCGGTATGCGGGGCACACCCCGGCCACGCGGTGCTGAGCGGACACGGGTCCGGCCGCGGCCTGGTCGCCGTCGCACCAGGCCCCGGACTGGCCGGCCTGTTCGCCGGGGAGGGGGTCGAGGTCGTCGACGGCGCAGCCCTGCTGAGCGGTGCGGCGACGCAGAACGGCACAGCCATACAGGACGGCACAGCCATGCACAACGGCCGAGCGACGCAGTACCCTTCCGCCGCTGATGTGCTGGCCGCGATTCGCCGTACCGGCGCAGCCGAAGTCGTCGTCCTGCCGAACCACTCCTCGGTGACGGCGATTGCCGACCTGGCTGCTGCGCAGGCCCGGGACGGGGGACAGGACGTAGCCGTCGTGCCGACCAAGTCCCCGGTCCAGGGACTGGCCGCCGTCGCCGTCGCCGATCCCACCCGGCGCTTCGCCGATGTCGTCATCGCCATGGCTGAGGCAGCCGCGGCCACCCGATGGGCCGAGATCACCGTCGCCGTACAAGCGGCGATGACCATGGCCGGCCGGTGTGCGGCCGGAGACGTCCTCGGCCTGGCCGAGGGCGATGTCGTGCTGATCGGCGACGACCAGGTCACAGTCACCTGCGACTTACTCGATCGGTTGCTGTCGGCAGGCGGTGAACTCGTCACGCTGGTGATCGGCGCGGACGTCCCGAGCGGGTTCACCGACGAGGTTCGGGTACATCTGCGGCGCGCACATCCCGGCGTGGACGTCATGGACTACCGGGGTGACCAACCACACCAACCTGTACTTATCGGGGTCGAATGACGCTCGCGGTGACCAGGGACAGTCCGCTTCGCGGGCTGCTCGGAGGCAAGACCGCGACGGTGCTCGCCGAGCAACTGAGCCTGCACACGGTCGACGACCTGCTCGGCCATTACCCACGTCGGTACGCCGAGCGCGGGAAGCTGACCGATCTGGCCTCGCTGCGGATCGGCGACGAGGTCACGATCGTGGCTCGAGTCAGGTCGGTGACCCAGCGCCGGATGCGCAACAAGCGCGGAACGCTCACCGATGTCGTGGTGGGCGACGGTCGACGCTCGCTCTCGCTGGTGTTCTTCAACCAACCGTGGCGGGCGAAACAGCTGGCCGCCGGCGTCACCGGGCTGTTCGCCGGCAAGATCGGGGTGCGCGGCAACCAGATCCAGCTCAGCCATCCCGAGTGCGAGATCTTCGGCGCGACCAACCGCGACCCGGACGCGGTCATCGATCCGGCCGCATTGGTCGACGACGGCGAGCGGGCTCTGACCTACGCCTCCGCGCTCATCCCGGTCTACCCGGCCAGTCGCGGGATGCAGTCGTGGACGATCGCGCGCTGCCTGCGACTGGCCCTCGAGGCGCTCGGCGACGTCGAGGACCCGCTGCCTGACGACATGCGCGGGCGCCGCGGGCTGATCGGGCTGACCGAAGCCTGGCGCAGGATCCATCAGCCGCAGTCGTTGGCCGACGTCGAGCCGGCTCGGCTGCGGCTGAAATGGGATGAGGCGGTCACCGTCCAGGTGACCCTGGCCAGACGCAGGGTCGCCCAGGCGATCAATCCCGCCTATCCCCGGCCGATCCGCGAGGGCGGCCTGCTCGATTCCTTCGACACCCGCCTGCCGTTCGTGCTGACCGCGGGACAACGGGTCGTCGGCGCCGAGATCAGCCGTGACCTCGGCGGGCACAAGCCGATGAACCGCCTCCTGCAGGGGGAGGTCGGATCGGGCAAGACCGTTGTGGCTCTGCGCGCGATGCTCCAGGTCATCGACGCCGGAGCGCAGGCTGCCTTTCTAGCGCCCACCGAAGTGCTTGCCGCCCAACATCTGAGAACCCTACGGAGTCTGCTCGGACCCCTGGGGATCGCTGGCGAGTTCGGTGCCGAGGAGCATGCCACCGGGATCACGCTGTTGACCGGGTCGCTCTCGGTCAAGGCGCGCCGGGCAGCCCTGGCCGAGGCGGCAGGAGGCGGGGCGGGAATCGTCGTCGGGACCCACGCGCTGCTCGAGGAGGTCGTGCAATTCGCCGATCTGGGTCTGGTGGTGATCGACGAGCAGCACCGTTTCGGAGTGGAGCAGCGCGATGTCCTTCGGGCCAAGTCCGCGGCTCCGCCGCACGTTCTGGTCCTCACGGCCACACCGATCCCGCGCACCGTCGCGATGACCGTGTACGGCGACCTGGAGACCACGACTCTCACCGAGTTGCCTGCCGGCCGGGCTGAGGTGAGCACCAGCGTCGTGCCGGTACGGGAGAAGCCGACCTGGCTGGACCGGGCCTGGACCCGGATCGTCGAAGAGGCCCGGACCGGCGGGCGAGCGTTCATCGTCTGCCCGCGGATCGGCGACGATGGCGCGACCGGCGCGGGCGCGGCCGGTAACGGTGCAGCCGGGCGGCTCGACGATGGCGACGAGTCCCCGCAGCCGCCGGCCGAGGACGACTCCCCGTCCGAGGACGACGAGCCCGGCCCGACCAAGCGCGCACCGCTGGCGGTTCTCGACGTAGCCGAGATGTTGCGCGAGGGGCCACTGGCCGGTCTTCGTCTGGCTGTCCTGCACGGCCGGCTGCCCGGGGACGAGAAGGATGCAATCATGCAGGCCTTCGCCCGCGGTGACCTCGAGGCGTTGGTGACCACGACCGTCATCGAGGTCGGCGTCGACGTACCGGAAGCCTCGGTCATGGCAATTCTGGATGCGGATCGGTTCGGCGTCAGCCAGTTGCATCAGCTGCGTGGCCGGATCGGCCGGGGCCCGCGGCCAGGGATCTGTCTCCTGGTCACCGAGGCACCGGCCGACAGTCCGGCCCGCCTTCGACTGGAAGCCGTCGCCGCCACGCGGGACGGCTTCGAGTTGGCTAGGGTCGACCTTGCCTCGCGGCGAGAAGGCAACATCCTCGGCGCCGCGCAATCCGGTCGGCAATCGGGACTGCGTCTGCTGTCCCTGCTCGATGACGAAGGGATCATCACCCAGGCCCGAGAGGAGGCGACCTACCTGGTGGCCCTCGATCCGGACCTGGCCGGTCACCCTGCATTGGCTGCCCAGGTGGCCCGGCTGTCCGAGGACCGACGCGCCGACTACTTGGACAAGGCCTGAGCCGTGACGCGGATCGTGGCCGGTGTGGCCCGTGGTCGCCGGCTGACCGTACCCCGCGGTGAGCTGACCCGGCCGACCTCGGATCGGGCTCGGGAGGCGCTGTTCTCCACCATCGACGGGCTGCTGCCGTTGAGCGGGGCGCGCGTCCTGGACCTCTACGCCGGCTCGGGCGCGCTCGGGCTCGAGGCCCTTTCCCGGGGCGCCGTCCACGCCCTACTCGTCGAGGGTGACCGGCGGGTCGCAGCAACCCTGCGCGCCAACATCGACTCGGTCGCCCTGCAGGGGGCCATCGCGGTGATCAGCCCGGTGCAGCGGTTGGCGGCCGCTGAACCGGCTCAGGTTGCCGGAACAGCTTCGCCGTACGACGTGGTCTTCGCCGACCCGCCGTACCGTCTGCCGCCTGACGAGTTGGGCGGCGTCCTCGCCGACCTGTACCGACTGGGGTGGCTGGCAGCGCAGGCGGTGCTGGTCGTCGAGCGCTCCTCCCACGATGACCCCTGGGTGTGGCCGACACCGCTGCAGCCGATCCGCGATCGGCGCTATGGGGAGGCCGTGCTTTGGTACGGTCGCGCCCCGTGAGAGCAGCCTTCTGATGAAGAGAAAAGCGGTCTGCCCTGGGTCTTTCGACCCGATCACCAACGGCCATCTCGACATCATCGAGCGAGCCAGTCAGCTCTACGACGACTTGATCGTCGCGGTCCTGGTCAATCCGGAGAAAGCGGGCCTGTTCGACGTCAACAGCCGGATGTCGATGATCAGGGAGTCCACCGCGCACCTCTCGGGTGTCACCGTGGACTCCTTCCATGGCCTACTCGTGCACTATTGCCGCGACCAGGGGATCGAGGTGATCGTGAAGGGCTTACGGGCGATCAGCGATTTCGAGTACGAGGTCCAGATGGCACAGATGAACCGCGGTCTGACCGGAATCGAAACCGTGTTCATGCCGACCGGACCCGAGCACGGTCATCTGTCGTCCAGCTTGATCAAGGCCGTCTCGCATTTCGGCGGCGACGTCTCCCATCTCGTCCCGGCGCCGGTGCTCGAACGGCTGCGCGAGCGTGGAGAGGATTAGCCGATGGACCGCATCTACGACACGCTGGACGAGATCGTGACGATGATCGAGCAGGCTCGCGGCGTTCCGATGTCCACCTCGGCCATGGTGCCCCGCGACCATGTCCTCGACCTGCTCGACGAGCTGCGGGATCGGCTGCCGCCGGCAGTCATCCAGGCCAAAGCTGTCCTCGACCGGCGGGGCGAGCTGTTGGATGCCGCACAGGTGGAAGCCGACCGGATCGCAACGCGTGCCAGGCAGGACGCCGACGCGCTTGCCGCTCGCGCGCGAGCTGACGCCGAGGACCTGCAGGCCATCGCCGCGCAACGCCGGGCCGAGCTGTTGGCACTCGGACAACGCGAACACGAGCGGCTGGTCAGCGAGGGCACCCGGCTCCGTGCCGAAGTCATCGCCCAGGCCCAACAGGACCACGACGAACTACTCGCTCAGGGTCACAGCGAGCGGGAGCGGCTGATCAGCGAGAGCGAGATCTACCGCAGTGCGGTGTCCCGGGCCGACGAACTGGGAGCGGCAACAGCCGCCGAGGCCGACGTCATGCGCCGGGAAGTCGACAGCTACGTGGACGCCAAGCTCGCCCACTTCGAAGCCACGTTGTCCCACCTGCTGCGCTCGGTCGAACATGGGCGGGCCAATGTCGGAGCTCGCAGACCCGCGGGACCCGGCCGCCCCGCCGCCGCGCCGGAGTGAGCCAACCCGCGCCGTCAGGGGTCGTCGCGGTGGTCGTGACCTGGAACCGTGCCGAGTTGCTGGCCAGATCGCTGTGCGCGATCCTCGCCCAGACCAGCGTGCCGGATCAGATCCTCGTCATCGACAATGCCTCCACCGACGAGACGGCGACCATGCTGGCCGACCAGTTCACCGGTCGGATAGAGGTGGTCAGACTCGCGGAGAACATCGGCGGAGCAGGAGGTTTTGCGGCCGGCATCGTCCGTGCCCTGGAACACGTCCCCGACGTGGTCTGGCTGCTCGACGATGACACCGTCCCCCGCCCGACCGCGTTGCAGGCACTGCTCGAGGCGCGCAGGCACTACCCGGGTCCGGCCCCGGCGATCGTGGCCAGTCGGGTGGTCTGGATCGACGGTCGGGATCACCCGATGAACACTCCGCGTCGCAAGCCTGGCGCGAGTCGGGCCGAGCGGCTCGCGGCAGAGCTGATCGGCGCCACTCCGATCCGGTCGGCGTCTTTCGTGTCGATCCTGTGTTCGGCCGAGATCCTGCGCGAGCGCGGCCTTCCCGAGGTCGACTACTTCCTCTGGAACGACGACTTCGAGTTCACCACCCGTCTGCTGCGGGGGCAGCGTGGCCTGCTGTGCCCCGCCAGCGTCGTGGACCACCACACGAAGACCTTCGGGGGCAGCGATGCCGATCCTGGCGACCGGTTCTTCTTCGAGGTCCGCAACAAGATCTGGGTGTTCAGCCGCGGCACTGGGCTCAATCCCGCCGAACGCGTGCTCTACGCCGGCGCCACGCTCCGACGCTGGACGCGGACCCTCGCCCGCTCGACCGATCGGCCCCGGTTGTTGCGCGCGGCCAGACGCGGCCTGGTCGCCGGTGTCCGTGCTGGTCCGCGCTCATCCGGGGAACGGCTGGCCGAGGTTCTCCCGCTGCGCCCGTCGACCCCCGAAGCCGCGATGACGGCCGACGGCGCGTGGACGGCCGCCGGCGGGGCAGGCGAGGCGTTCTCGCTCCTGATGGCGATCTATGCCGGTGATCGACCGGACTTCTTGGCGCAGGCCTTCACCAGCACCGTCAACGAGCAGACCCGGCGCCCCGACGAGGTGGTCGTGGTCCAGGACGGACCGATCCCCGCAGAGTTGGCCGATTGCCTGGCGGTGCTGTCCGCGGCCTCGCCGGTACCTGTCGTGCACGTCGTGCTTGCCGACAATGTGGGACTGGGTCCGGCGCTGGTCGCCGGCCTGTCGCGCTGCTCGTATGACGTGGTGGCCCGGATGGATGCCGACGACGTCAGCGAACCGACCCGTTTCGCCGAGCAACTGCCACTTCTCGAGGCCGGCGCGGACATCGTCGGTACCGGCCTGCGGGAGTTCGTCCACGACCCGGCTGACCCGGCTGACGTCCTGGGTACGCGTACTCCGCCGACCGATCCGGCTCAGATCGCCCGCGCTGCCCGATTTCACGATCCGTTCAATCATCCGACCGTGGTCTATCGGCGCCGCGCGGTGCAGGCCGCCGGCGGCTATCAAGATCTTCCGCTGATGGAGGACTACCTCCTTTTCGCCCGGATGATCGCGGCCGGCGCCCGACCGGCGAATCTGGCCGCGCCGCTGGTCAACTACCGGGTCGGGGCCGGTGCTTATGCCCGCCGTGGGGGGCTCCGTCTGCTCCGCTCGGAGTTCGCCCTGCAGCGGCGGCTGCGCCGACTGGGCTTCACGACTCCGCTTCAGTACGGACGCAATCTGCTGGTACGCGGTGGCTATCGGCTCATTCCGGAGCCGGTCCGCCGGCTGGCCTATCGCGCCTTGATCGCCAACCGGCAGAAGTAGGCAGGCTCGGCGGGCGCAACCACGCCGTCACAGACAGTCGGGTATCCTTGTCGACGGTCCGATCCGATCTCGGCCAACCCCGCTATGACAAAGACCATGGTTCACCACGCGCACAACCAGCGGCGCAGCCCATTCGTCGTGGATCTCCGCGAGTTGGGCCGCCGTCCGGGTTCGTTGCTTCCGGTGCACCGTACGGTCCGCGCACCACAAGGGGTTGGTCTTGATGTGATCGGTGTTCAAGCCGGCGACGAGTTGACCCTCGACCTGCGGATGGAATCCGTGGTCGAAGGTGTGCTCGTCTCCGGAACAGTGTCCGGCCCGGTCGTCGGGGAGTGCTCGCGCTGCCTCGACCCGATCCAGGACGTTGTCGAGGTCGAGGTCGTGGAGCTGTTCGCCTATCCGGACAGCGCCACGTCGGAGACCACCGACGAGG
>JACCUM010000170.1 GCA_013811805.1 Geodermatophilaceae bacterium
GCGAGCCGCCCGACCCGAGCGGAAGCCTCCGATGTCGCCAACGCGGTCCTCGACGGCGCCGACGCGCTGATGCTCTCCGGTGAGACCAGTGTCGGGCGCCACCCGGTCCTGGCTGTGGCGACGATGGCCCGGATCATCGACTCGGTCGAGAGCGACAGCACCGCCGTACCGTCGCTGTTGGCTGCTCCGCGGACCACTGGCGGGGTCTTGACCAGGGCGGCAAAGGACGTCGGTGAACTGACCGGAGCCAAGGCCTTGGCCGCGTTCACCCAGTCCGGCGACACCGTTCGCCGGCTGGCCCGGCTGCACACGCCGCTACACCTGCTGGCCTTCACCCCGGAGCCGCGGGTGCGCAGCCAACTCGCCCTCACCTGGGGGGTCGAGACCTTTCTGGTTCCCTCGGTACGGCATACCGACGAGATGGTCCGCGAGTTGGACAAGGCACTGATGGACAGTGGTCGGCTCACCCGGGGCGACCTCGTGGTGATCGTTGCCGGTACACCGCCCAATGTGCCTGGTACGACGAACCTCATCCGGCTGCACCGGGTCGGCGAAGAGCACTGATGCCGGACCGGGTCAAGAGCGTGTCGTCCGCCTCCGGAACGCACGCTCTCCCGGAGCCACCGGGCCCGATCACGGGGCAGCTCGCGGTCGACTCGCTGGTCGAACTCCTGGACCTCACCGCAATAGAGGAGGACGTCTTCGAGGGCAGCAGCCCGGATGTGTCACTGCAACGGGTCTTCGGTGGGCAGGTTGCCGGACAGGCGTTGGTGGCGGCGGTGCGCACGGTCCCCGAGGAACGACGGGTGCATTCGCTGCACGCCTACTTCCTGCGCCCGGGCAATCCGCGGGTACCGATCCGGTACGAGGTCGACTGCAGCCGCGACGGATTCTCGTTCACGACCCGACGGGTGGTGGCCAAACAAGTCGCCGCAAACGGATCGTACGAGACGATCTTCCAGCTGTCGGCGTCCTTCCAGCGTTTGGAGACAGCCTTCGTCGAGCACAGCACACCGTTGCCCGACGGCCCAGCGCCGGACGAACTCCCCGACTTCGCCGATGTGGTGGCACCGGTAGCGGACCAGATCGGCCACTTCGCCCGGATCCCTCGGCCGATCGACCGCCGGTATCGGACCAGTCCCTGGGCAACAGATGGGTCGGCAGATGACAACGACGCCGAGGGTTACGTCTGGATGCGCGCTGATGGTCGGCTGCCCGACGACCCGGCGATCCATGTCTGCGTGCTGACCTACGCCAGCGACATCTCGCTGCTGGAGGCCGGGGCACGTAGGGCGGGGATCTCCTTCGCCGACCCAGATGTCATGCCCGCGAGCCTGGATCACGCCATGTGGTTCCACCGGCCCTTTCGGGCAGACGAATGGTTCCTCTACTCCTCGCACTCCCCATCGGCCTCGGGTGGTCGAGCGTTGTGCACCGGCCAGATCTGGTCGCAGGACGGTACGCACATCGCCACCGTCGTACAGGAAGGCCTGATCCGGCGCCGCCGAACCGGCTGAGACCTCAGTCGCGCGACGCCACCTCGGCTCGGATCAGATCCCAGACCTCGGCAACATTCTCGTGGGTCGTCGTGGGCGCGCCGATGGCCACCCTGATGACCGCTCGGCCGGCGACTTTCGTGTGGGTGAGGTAGACCTTCCCCGAGCGGTTCAGCGACTCGATCACCGACATCGTCGAATCGTCAGCCTCCTCGTCGCCCTTACCGGGCCAGCGCGGGCGCAGGCACACCAGGGACAGCGGATGCGGCGCTGAGATCTCGAATCGATCGTCGGCCTCGATCCAGCCGGCCAGCTCCTGGGCCAACCCGACGTGACCCTCGATGTGTGCGCGCAGTCCATCCGCTCCGTACCAGCCGATCACCATCCAGAGCTTCAGTGCCCGAAATCGCCTGCCGAGTTCGATCTGCCAATCCCGGTAGTCGACAACATCTCCCGAGTCGCTGGCCTGATTTCGGAGATACTCGGGAAGGATCGACAGGGCACCGATCAAATGGCTTCGGTCACGCACCCAGAACGCGGTCGCGTCGAAGTTCGTGAGCAACCACTTGTGCGCGTCGGTGCAGTACGAGTCGGCGTACTGCGCCACGCCGTCGTTGATCCAGCGCAGCGCGGGGGAGACCGCCGCCACGCCGGCGAACGCGGCATCGATGTGCAACCAGACACCGGAGCTCCGGCAGATGGCGCCGATCTCGGCGACCGGGTCGATGGCGGTGGTGGACGTGCTGCCGATGGTGGCAACGACCATCGTGGGGACCAGCCCGGCTGCTCGGTCGTCCGCAACAAGCTCGGCCAGATGGGCCGGGACCATCGCCAAGGTGACCGGATCGACATCGACCGTACGTACCGCTCGCGAGCCCAGCCCCGCCATCCGCGCTGCCTTCTCCACCGAGGAATGCGTCTGGCTGGAGGCGTAGACGACATGTGCGGCGCTGACGCCGTCGACGATGCTCCTACCG
>JACCUM010000181.1 GCA_013811805.1 Geodermatophilaceae bacterium
CTGGTGTTGACCGGCCGGCTCTCGGCGACGCTGGGCCTGTTGCGGGCCGGTCGGATCGACTACGTCCGGGCCCGGATCCTCGCCGATCAGCTCGGGACCACCAGCACCGAAGTCGCGCACACCGTGGAAGCTCTGGTCCTGCCCAGGGCACCCGGCCTGACGCCGGGCGGGCTGGCCGCCCTGGTCCGCCGGGTCCTGACCCGCATCGACGCCCAAGCGCTGCGGCGCCGGCACGCCCGAGCACGAAAGACCGCCGATGTGGGGTACTACCCGACCCAGGACGGGATGGCCCGCTTCTACGCCGACCTCCCACTGCCGGTCGCCGCCGCATGCGTCGACGCGATCGGCGCCTACGCCAAGGCCCAACACGACGACCGGGACGGCCGCCCGATCGGGCAGATCCGAACCGAAGTCCTCAGCGACCTGATCCTGCGACCCTGGGACCTGTCCCGGCCCGCCGTGTCCGGTGAGGTCACCATCCACCTCACCATCCCCACCACCGGCGGCACCGGTGCGGCGGCTGCCAACGGCTTGGATGATGCCGCGGCGCAGGCCGAGGTGGACGGACACCCCATCACCGCCGCCCAATGCCGCGAACTCCTCAGCCAACTGCACTCCTCCCGGCTGTTCCTGGCCCTGCACGGCCAGCACGGCGGACTACAAGCCGTGGCCAGCCACAGCCGGCTCCGCCGGGCAGCCCGCCGCCGGGAACGCCGACGCCGGCGCAGCAGCCCGGCCGACCTCCCCAGCCCACACCAGCCCGACCATCCCGACGGCTCCGATCCAGACCACCTGGACGGGCCGGGACTGCGGCCACCCCCCGCGACCCCGGGCTACCGGCCCACCGCCGAGCAAGACCGCCACGTCCGCACCCGAGACCGCACCTGCCGGCACTTCGGCTGCACCCGCAAAGCCGTCCACGTCGACCTCGACCACCACCAGCCCCACCCCGACGGACCGACCGCGGTGTGCAACCTGTGCTGCTACTGCCGCACCACCACCGGCTCAAGCATCAGGCACCGGGCTGGACCCGGCACTTCGATCCAGACGGGACCCTGACCATCCACACCCCCACCGGGAACACCCGGACCACCCGACCACCCGGCCCCGAACCCGACTGGCCACTGCCAGCGATCCTGCCCGCCGCCACGCAGCCGGCCGCCATGAGCGGTGAACGGATCAACACACCAGACGACGACCCGCCCGCGTTCTGAGCCCCGGGTCATCTCAGCATCCTGAGGACTGACAGGACGACGTGATGAGATGGTGCTCATGGTCGCGTTCGGGGATGCCGTCTCCGCCTTTGGGCTCGCCTGCAAGGCCAAGCTCGCCGGTCCCGGCGACCGCGAGGCGGCAATCCGGTCACCGATCGAACGGCTCGTCACCGATGTGGCCCACGGCCTCGGCCTTTCGGCTGTGCCCTACGACGAGGTACGCGACTCCGATCGCGCGGTGCGTCCGGATTATGCGATCGCGGTTGATGGGGCCATCACCGGCTATATCGAGGTGAAGCGTCCAGGCGCCTCGGTCGATCCGGATTCATTCACCGGCCACAACAAGCGCCAGTGGGAGCGGCAGAGGGACCTGCCGAACCTGATCTACACCAACGGCACTGACTGGTGGCTCTGGCGCGACAGCGAGTTGATCCACGACCCGGTTCACCTGACCGGCGGGCCGTTGGACCGAGCCGGCACCGCTCTGTCGGCATCACCGGCATTCGAGACCATGCTCACCGATTTCCTGCGGTGGAAGCCCGCTCCGATCACAACGGTCGTGGGGCTCGTTCAGGCCATCGCACCGTTGACCCGGCTGCTTCGCGGCGAAGTCCTCGACCAGCTCGCTGAGGAACGGCGCGCGATCACCGCTGGCGCTCCCGAACACAGCCAACCGTTCTTGGGCCTTGCACGGGACTGGCGGGACCTGCTCTTCCCGACAGCATCGGACGAGGTATTCGCCGACGGCTACGCCCAAGCGGTCACCTTCGCGCTACTGCTCGCCCGCACCGAGGGCATCCAACTGAAAGGTTCGCTACACACGATCGGTGCTGCCTTGGGCGGTGCGCAGCACACCCTCATGGGCCGAGCATTGCAGTTGCTCACCGATAACGTGGCCGCCGACTTCAGAGTGACGCTGGACCTGTTGGTACGTCTGATTGCAGTCGTGGACTGGCCTCGGGTACGTGGCGGCAAGCGGGACACCTACCTGCACCTCTACGAACGCTTCCTCGAGGTCTACGACCCGGAGCTTCGTAAGCAGTCCGGCTCGTACTACACACCGCATCAGGTCGTCGAGCAGATGGTCCGGCTGACCGAGCAAGCATTGATTACCCGCTTCGACAAGAGAACCGGCTTCGCCGATCCAGCCGTGGTCACCGTCGATCCCGCGATGGGGACCGGCACGTACCTCGACGCAATCATCGTGCGCGTGGTCGCCTCGGTGGAGCGCAGCGAAGGCAAAGGCGCTGTACCAGCAGCGATCTCGGCTCTGGCTCAGCGTCTCGTTGGATTCGAGCTCCAGATGGGTCCCTACGCTGTGGCGGAGTTGCGGACCAGCGGCCTGCTCGATCAGCTCGAAGCCAATGCCCCGAGTGCGGGT
>JACCUM010000187.1 GCA_013811805.1 Geodermatophilaceae bacterium
GCCCGGACCGGCAAGGAGCAGCATGATCGAGGCAGCGCACATGATGAACGCGTACCCGGAACCGCTGCCGTCCTGGCCCATGACCAGTGACTCGCCGCGGTGGACGAAGATCAACGCTCCGGCCATCACAACGATGAAGCCGGCGCTCAGCGGCCGGGTGAGGGCCCCGAATGCCACGAGGATGCCGCCGAACAGCTGGACATAGGCGGCGAAGGGCGCGGCCAGTTCGGGTAACGGAATCCCGGCGCCGCGATAGTTCTCGACGTTGGTCGACACGCCAGCTTCGAAGACATCACCCCAGCCATGCACGATGAACACGGCCGCGACCGCGAGGCGCAGGACCAGCAGGCCGATGTCGGTGGCGAGGCGGGATGAGACTCCGGTGACAGCGTTGAGCACGGAACGGCGCATGATCTCTCTCCTTCGTCGAAGCGGAAGCGTCATGACGCGGTACGACGTACGACAATCGGTATCTCCGCGTCGCACGTGTGGTGCGTCACCGTTCAAGTCGAGCAGTGGCACCGAGCGCGCGGAATGACCGATTCGGTCTCGGCCTATACCTTGTCGGTATGGATGATGTCGAAGTACGGGAGCTGCGCTACTTCCTTGCAGTGGCCGCAACGCTGAACTTCTCGCGTGCTGCGGAGCGGCTGGGGATCGCTCAACCGCCGCTGTCCCGAGCAATCCGTCAACTCGAGAGCCGGCTGGACGTGCGGCTGTTCGAGCGCGATACCCGCAGGGTCACGCTGACTCCAGCGGGGCAGACCCTGTCCGAGGCGGCGCCAGCGGCGTTGGCTGTCCTGGCCGCGGCCGTTCGCCGTGCGCAGCGAGCCGGGTCGGTCCTACCGAGCTTGGTGGTCACCGCAAAGCCTGGCATCGCCTCCGGCCTGCTGCAGCAGATTGTGGCGTCCTATACGGCGCTTCCGGATGCGATGCCGGTCGAGATCGCCGTCAGCGGCTACCGGCAGCAGGCCGACATGGTCCGCGACGGCCGCGCGGATGTGGCCCTACTGAGCTCGCCGTACGACGAACGTGGTCTGGAGTCGGAACCGCTGACCTCCGAACCCAGGGTGGCCGCCCTTTCGCCCGACCACCCACTTGCTCGACGCAACACGCTGCGCTGCAAGGACTTCGACCGTGAGCCCATACCGCGCTGGACCGGGTCGACCAGCGAGGAACGCAGCTACTGGTCGGGGCAGGACCGCGAACTGTCGGGACCATCGCGCGTGCGTCATCCGAACACCGAGAGGCAAGGTCCCGAGGTCAACAACGAGACGGAGCTGCTCGAGGTGGTGAGCCTTGCTCAGGCGATCGCGCTGATCCCTGCGTCGCTGGCTCGTCGCAACGCCCGGCCGGACATCGTCTACCGGCCGGTGCACGATGCAAGCCCGTATGTGATCGCGGTGGCCTGGCCGGAGGGCGCACGAGCAAGCTCGATCGCCGCATTTGTCCGCGCCGCGGTCGACCTGACGAGTCCCGGAAGCCGCGCCGCCCAGGCTATCGGCTGAGCTGCGGTTGGTACGGCGGCGATCTCCCCAGTCGCCGTCCGACAACGCCCGTCAGGCGTCGTAGTCGACGGTCACCGCATCCGAGACGGGTAGCGATTGGCAGGTCAGGACGAAGCCTTCGTCCAGTTCGGACTTGTCAAGGGCGTAGTTCCGTCGCAGGTTCACTTCTCCAGAGGTGACCTTCGCCCGACACGTGCCGCAGACCCCGCCCTTGCAGGCGAACGGCAGGTCCGGCCGTGCCCGTTGTGCCGCATCGAGAACCGTCATGTCCCGCGCCATCGTGATCGGCGTCGACCTGCCGTCCAGCACCACCACGACGTCGGACGATGGCCCCTCGATGCCCGCGTCCTCGTGTCGGACCGGCGGCGGAGGCACGTCGTCGACGTAGAACAGCTCCTGATGCACCCGTGCGTCTTCGACCCCGAACTCCTCGAGTACGGCCTGCGCGTCGGTCACCATCCCGAACGGCCCGCACAGCCACCAGTGATCCACTGAGGCCACATCGACCAAGGCGGGCAACAGCTCTCGCAGTTTCGCGGCGTCCAGTCGCCCGGAGAACAGCTCGGCTTCGCGCGGCTCTCGGGAAAGCACGTGTACAAGGTCCAGCCGGGTGTTGTGGGCATCCTTGAGATCGGCCAGGTCCTCGGCGAACATCACCGTGTCCGTACGGCGGTTCCCGTACAGCAGCGTCACCTGGCTGTCCGGGTTCGTGAGCACGGACGCGGCGATCGAAAGCACCGGGGTGATGCCCGAGCCCGCCGCGATGAGGACGTGATGACTGGCCGTCGACACGTCCGGTGTGAATCGGCCGGTCGGCGGCAGTACCTCGATCTCGTCGCCCGCTCTGACGTCGCGGGCGAGCCAGATGGAGAACTGCCCGTCCGGCACCTCTCGTACGCCGACCCGAGGTAGCTGGCCGGCCGGGGCGCAGATCGAGTACGACCGGCGCTCCTCCTGGCCATTGATGACTCGGCGCAGGGTCAGCGACTGCCCGGGCAGGAAGTCGTACAGCTCAGCCAGATCCGGCGGTACGTCGAAGGTGACGGCAACCGCGTCATCGGTCAGTCGCTCGACTTCGGCGACCCGCAGGGTACGGAACTCCGCCCGCGGCCTGGCCTTGATCGCGGCAACTTCCTCCGGCTCGACGACCGCCGGCGTCGTGGGCGCAGCGCTCACCATCGCCTAGCCCCTTTGGAGTGAAGGACGCCCTGTATCAAACCTATTGGCACAAGGGGTCCTTCACTCCGAGCGGAGTGGCGACAACTGAACTGCGGGTGAACGGCGGGAGCGGCACCGGCTCAGATCTCCTTGATGTGCTCGAACGGCTCCAGGCAGGAGCGGCAGCGCCACAGCGACTTGCAGGCGGTGGAGCTGAACCGGGACTGCTCCTCGGTCCGGGCCGATCCGCACTGCGGGCAGCGAACCACCCGAACCGTCCCGCCGAGGTCGAGCTGGACCGGACCGGCCGCTCGAACCGGCGCGGTATGCGGCGGTGAGATTCCGGCCCTGGCCAACTTGACATGGCCGGCCGCGCTGATCCAGTCCGTGGTCCAGGCGGGCTCGAGCACCGTACGCACCTCTACGTCGTGATAGCCCGCATCCCGCAACGCGCGGCGGAGATCATCTCGCATCGCATCCATCGCCGGGCAGCCGCTGTAGGTCGGCGTGATGGAGACGACAACCGTCCCGGTGTGTGTGACCCAAACATCGCGCAGCACACCGAGATCGGCCAGCGTCAGCATTGGCAACTCAGGATCGGTCACCGATTCGGCGACCGTACGCACATCCGGCAGAGCCTTGTGAGCCGTGGTCACCAGGTCGCCTCGCGGTGCGCTCGGGCCAGCCCCTGCAGTTCATCGAGGATTCCGGTCAGGCTCTCGGTGTGCCTACCATCGCGGCCCTCCCCCGGAGCGGAAACCGCATCCGGAGTCGACGCCGACGTTGCAGGCTCCGGAGGAAACTCGAGCGTCGCGGCCGAAAGTACCTGTTCCACAACGGAATCGAACTCCGCCCGCAGTGTCGAAGGGTCAACACCCACGCCGGCGTCGGCAAGGCGCAGCTCGATCGGGTGCGGAACGAACAGTTCTGGGACGTACGGCCACACCGCGGCCAGTCCGCCGGCTGCGCGTCGGTGCGACTCGTCAGTACCGTCGCCCAGTCGCAGCATCCACCGAGCCGCATAGTCGCGGTGGTAGGTCACCTCTTTGACGCCCTTGGCGGCGATCGCGGCCAGCACCGGGTCCCTGGACGTACGGAGCTGATCGAGCAACCCCAACCGGTAGGTCGAGAACACGAGCAGCCGGGCGAGGGCGTGCCCGAAGTCACCGTTCTCCAGCTCAACCAGCGCAACGTTGCGGAACTCCGACGCTGGACGGAAGTAGGCGTAGGCGTCCTCGTCCCGCCCGCTGCCGTCGGCTTTTCCAGCCCGTGCCAACAACAGCCGCGCCTGGCCCAACAGATCCAGGGCGATGTTGGCGATCGCCACGTCGTCCTCGAGCTCCGGCGCCCAGGACACCCACCCCTGCAACCGGTGAGACAGGATCAGCGCGTCATCACCGAGCATCAAGCAGTACGCGGCGAGATCGTCACCGTCCACTCCGGACGGTACGGATACGTCGACACCAGCGAGCGGATCCTCGAAGCTGGAGCCGAACGCCCACCGTTGCTCGTCGTTGATCTCGGCGATGGCGCCGTACGCGTCGCCGTATTCGTCGAGGTGGTCACTGTGTCCCATTGCGCCCCATCACATGTGCGGAACGTTGTCGGGGATCTCATAGAAGGTCGGGTGCCGGTAGACCTTGTCCCCGCTCGGTGCAAAGAACGCGTCCTTCTCGTCCGGGCTGGATGCGGTGATGGCCCCGGCCGGCACGACCCAGATGCTCACGCCCTCGTTGCGCCGCGTGTAGACATCGCGCGCGTTGCCGAGGGCCATCTCGCCGTCGGCGGCGTGCAGCGACCCGACGTGTACGTGGTTCAACCCGCGCTTGCCCCGTACGAAGACCTCCCAGAGCGGCCAGCTGTTCCGCGGCGACCGGGTCGGCGACCCGGTGGGGACAGCAGGACCCGTCGGTACGGCGCCATGCCCACCCTCAGCAGTGAAGCCATCCGCCGAAGCCGATTCCTCAGTCACGTCAGACGCTCCGGCATCCGCGGGACGTTATGCGCATAACGTCCAGTTCTGGACCGAGAATCCGCACGTTTCTATGCGCATAAGGTGCGGAGGGTGTGTCCGTGTCATGCAGCGGACTTGGTTCGGGCCGCTTGCTTGTCGGCGTACGCGATCGCGGCTTCCCGTACCCACGCCCCGTCCTCGTGTGCGATCCGCCGGTGTTCGACCCGCTCGGCGTTGCACGGCCCATCACCACTGACCACCCGGTTGAAGTCATCCCAGTCGATCTGGCCGAAGTCGTAGTGACCGGTGGCCGCGTTCCAGCGCAGCTCCGCGTCCGGGAAGGTCACGCCGAGCGCCTCGGCCTGGGGTACGGACATGTCCACGTACCGCTGCCGGAGCTCGTCGTTGGTGTGCCGCTTGATTTTCCACGCCATCGACTGCTCGGTATTGGGCGACCGGTCATCCGGCGGGCCGAACATCATCAGCGACGGCCACCACCAGCGATTGACCGATTCCTGCACCATCTCGCGCTGCGCGTCCGTTCCGCGCATCATCGTCATCAGCAGCTCGTAGCCCTGCCGCTGGTGAAAGGACTCCTCCTTGCAGATCCGGACCATCGCTCGGGCGTACGGCCCAAAAGAACTGCGGCACAACGGGACCTGATTGCAGATCGCGGCCCCGTCGACCAGCCAGCCGATCACGCCGACATCGGCGTACGACGGTGTCGGGTAGTTGAAGATCGAGGAGTACTTCTGCCGACCGCTGATCAGCATCTCGGTCATCTCGCCGCGGTCGATACCGAGCGTTTCAGCTGCGGCATACAGGTACATCCCGTGCCCCGCCTCGTCCTGGACCTTGGCGAGCAGGATTGCCTTGCGCCGCAGGG
>JACCUM010000188.1 GCA_013811805.1 Geodermatophilaceae bacterium
GTATTCCGAGCCATGGGCTTGATATTCGGGGCGCATGCGCTGAAGACCCATCGATGCGACGTGGTCATCGGCGGTGAGCCGGCTGACGACGTACTGGGTTCCAGCCGCGTCTTCTTCGACGCCTCCAGTGACGCCCACCGGGCCCATCTCTGGCGGGAGTGCCTGCGCGACACGACGCCGCGCAGCATCCATCTCCTTCGAGGGGCGGCACGCCTCCTAGCAGCCGAGGCGGCGGTGCCTTATGCGGACCCCAGGCTAGTCCGAGCAGCGTCGGCGACAGCTTGGGGGGCACTGCAGGACACGTCCGCTGTGACACGCGGACCCGGCCTGAGCGGCCCTGGGTTCAAGCCACTGCAGAAGCGGGTGGCCAGAGCCCTGCCCGTGAGGGCTCTCCAAGAGATCTGCGCGGAGACGAAGCTAGGGCTTCCCCACTCGTCGCAGAGCCACTGGTTGGCACTCAAAATGCTGCTCGGCAGCTCCAGCGATCACGAAACGTTCCGCCGGATGTGGCGGTTAAGCGCCCTGCTCTACGAGGCGACGGTCTGCGACGGCCAACCGCCAGAAGCGGTGCCAGCGGCCCAGATTATCGACGGCATCTCCAGGAACCTTGTCGACGTACGGAAGAGCGTGCAGGTGCCACAGTGACTCGGTGGACGCTTGGGCTCGGACTGTCGCATGATACGTCTGGCTGCCTCTTGGCCGACGGGATGCCTTTCGTGGGAGTTCAGCTCGAACGGCTTACCCGCGTGAAGTACGACGGCCGGAAGAGCAAGGTCGGGCAGCTGGTGAGCTATCTGCTAGACACCGCCGGAATTCTGGTGGCGGACCTTGACGTCATCGCGGTGTCGTATCCTAGCGTGGATCTCCCTTCCCGTCTGCACGTCGGTGGCCTTGACCTCGGAGCGAGCAACGTTCTGCATGTCGGACATCATTTGGCTCACGCGTACAGCGCCTTTGGACCCTCCGGCTTCTCTGACTCGGCCGTCCTTGTAGTCGACGGGCACGGCGATCCGTACTTCGAAGACTCCGAGGACATGATGCGCTGGGGCCCTGATGTCCGCCAACGGCTAGCCGAGCGCTCGGCCGCAGCGGACAACACTTGCATGGCACCCCGCTTCGAGACCGAGTCGATCTACCGGTTCACCCGCGATGAGCCTCCCATTCTGCTTCACCGAGGGTACCTGGCCTTCGGACGCAGGACGGGATACACCCCTCTACTGTTCGACCCTTTGGGGATCGGGCAGAACTACCGGCAGGTCGCCGCCTGGCTCTTTGGTACCGGAAAGTCGGCTGGGAAGGTGATGGGACTCGCGCCTTACGCGACGGAGCCACTTCCGCTGCCCCCCAGCTTCGTGTCTTCTGTCGACAGACACCCGACTCTCACGGACGAGTGGAAAGCTGAAATCCGATCCGCGCTTGCAGCCGATCCGACGCTAATCAGAGATCACGGATGGGCGGCAGCCTTGGCGGGATATATCCAGTCGGCCACTGAGCAACTCATGCTTGATTTGGCGCATCGTGCCGTCGCCCTTAGTGAGTCGACCTCGCTATGCATGGCAGGCGGCGTCGCACTCAATGCGACGACGAACGGCAGAATTGAGCGCGAATTGCATCTGACCGGCTTCTATGTGCAGCCGGCCAGTTCTGACGCTGGGCTGTCGGTCGGAGCCGCCTCGGCCGCATGTCACAAGACTACTGGGCGGACCCCAGCTTGGCAGCCGGCCCATGACGCTTGGGGACGCAGATACTCGGCGGACGAGGTGTCCCTTGCGGTCAACCGACACCCTGATGTCCAGAGGCTGGCGCCTGGGGACATCGCGGCGGTCGCAGAGCATCTGGCGGCGGGAGACGTAGTTGGCTGGTTCGAGGCTGGATCAGAGCTCGGCCCACGAGCGCTTGGGCATCGGTCTATTCTCGCCGACCCACGGCCTGCCGGGATGCGTGACCGCCTGAACTTAGAGATCAAACACCGTGAATGGTTCCGTCCGTTTGCCCCTGCTGTCCTCGAGGAATTCATAGACGACTGGTTCGAGCCGGGTGGAGCCGGTCGATTCATGCTCTCCACCACTCAGGTTCTGCCACATAGGCGTGCCCATGTGCCAGCAATTACGCACGTGGACGGGAGTTCCCGAGTGCAAGTGCTGCGGCGGGGTGAAGGCGAGTTCCGGCGCCTGGTAGAAGCCTTCTACAAGCTGACCGGCATACCGATGGTCTTGAACACTTCGTTCAATGTGGCAGGCGAACCGATCGTGGAGTCCCCTCAAGACGCGCTCAAAGCCTTCCAGGCTATGAAGCTAGACCTCCTGGTCTTGGACGGTCTACTTCTCGGCAGAGTCGCTCCAAATAGGCGGTAGCGAGTTTTGTTCCGGCCAAGGGCCGGCGCTGCATACGGAATCCGGCAACTGGGCACCACCCAGCCGATGTCACCGTTGATGAGCAGGTTGTTGCGGCAGTAGAAGACGTCGCACAGGCGCAGCACGCCGCTCGGCTGAAGCAGCCCGCGCAGTCGGACGAGGGCGAATCCCAGACAGGATAGGCACTTTCGCACTCCTCAAGCAGTGTCGGGCAGAAGATCAGATCGCTTGCAACAGCCGGGTCAGTGGCGACGACGACTCCAGCTGCTCTACAACGTCGCCGACGAATGACCGCCCCCAC
>JACCUM010000200.1 GCA_013811805.1 Geodermatophilaceae bacterium
GCCCGTATCCGCCGGCCGAAGGAGAGCGGACGAACCGCGGCGCGTTGAGATCGGACTCGGCGATCAGCCACAGCGGCACACCGCGCGTCTGCGACAGCTCTGCCACCGCTGTGCTCACCTGCTCCAAGATGTGCAACGCCGACTCGTCGACGATCGCGTGAACGGCATCCAGCCGCAGCCCGTCCACGTGATAGTCGCGCAGCCACATCAACGCGTTGTCGACGATGAACGCGCGCACCTCGTCACTGCCGGGACCGTCGACATTGACGCCCTGCCCCCAGTTGGTGTGGTGCCGGTCGTCGAAGTACGGGCCGAAATCCGCCAGGAAGTTGCCCGTCGGACCGAGGTGGTTGTAGACGACGTCGAGAACGATCCCCAATCCTTTTGCGTGGCTGGCATCCACCAGCTCCTTGAGCCCGTCGGGACCGCCGTACGCCGAATGCGGCGCCCACAGATCGACGCAGTCATACCCCCAGCCCCGCGCACCGGAGAACTCCACCAGCGGCATCAGCTCGATCGCATCCACACCGAGCTCGACCAGGTGATCCAGCCGCTCGATGACACCAGAAAAGGTTCCCGCCGCGGAGAAGGTTCCGACGTGCAGTTCGTAGAGCACCGAGCGGGACAGCTCGATCCCGCCCCAGGCGGCATCGCTCCAGCGGAAGGACCCGTGGTCGACCCACCGCGACGGCCCGTCGACTCCGGCCGGTTGGTGCGCCGACCGCGGATCGGGCCGCGGCGGTCCGCCGTCGATCGCCAGCGCGTAGTCCACGCCGGGAACGAGAGCCGGTACGTCAGCCGACCAACGGCCGCGTTCCCGGCGTAGGAGGGCAATCCGCTCGCTGCCGACCAGAATCTCGACAGACCCTTGGGCACGCGGAGCCCACACCGAGAACTGCACGTGAGCCGGTCTCCCCACTACCTGGTGGTTTTGACGGAAACCGCCACGGAAGGTGCTGGCTCGGCCGTGCGTTCGAGCAGGGCGACCGGGAAGGCGGCCAGCACGTCGGCGACCAGGACATCGCCGCCCTGCCAGCAAGCGCCGGTCAACAGATCGGTCCAGGAACCGGCCGGCAAGGCGAACGCCGTGTCCCCCC
The DNA here is from genome assembly GCA_013811805.1 of Geodermatophilaceae bacterium. Taxonomy (GTDB): domain Bacteria; phylum Actinomycetota; class Actinomycetes; order Mycobacteriales; family Geodermatophilaceae; genus JACCQS01. Next base: position 1,098 of record JACCUM010000200.1, read on the forward strand.
AAACCCGGCTTTGCCTACCGAGTGCCGAAACCCGCCGGGGGTCCGCGCTGCGTGTCGGCGCCTCCGGTAGGCAAAGGTGCAGCCCGAGGACGAGCCGGGGCACGACCACCGCGATCGAGCCACCCCGGGTGAAACCGACACCGTGATCGGCGGCCGCGCCGGAGAAGACGAGCGGTGCATAAGCGCCCGCGGCCCCGGCGCCGAACAGCTCGGGACGCCGGCGCCGCAGATGCAATGCCTCACGTACGACCCGCAGCTTCGGCATGCCCTCGTCCGAGCGTGCCAGCAGCTCCAGCGGTGTCAGCCCGCCGACCTCTGACAACAGTGCGCGTCGAAGCTCGAAGTCCACCGGCCGCCGGTTGTCCGGATCGACCAGGCTCAGATCCCACAGTTCGGTGCCCTGATAGGTGTCGGGCACGCCCGGCACGGTGAGCTGCACCAGGGCTTGGGACAGCGCGTTCACCCGGCCCGGCTCCACCAACGCAGCCACGAAGCCCTCGATGGCAGCAACCAGATCCGCATCGTCGAGCACGCCGGCCACGTAGGCGTCCCTAGCGTCGTCGTACACCTGATTCGGCTCGGTCCAGGTGGTGTGCAGCTTGGCTTCTTTGGTTGCCTTGGCGAGGTACTCCGTCGCCCGCGACACCGACAGCGGCCACGCCCCGACCAACGACTGCAGAAGCAGGTGCTGGGTGTGCCGATCCGGATCGCCGCCCGGCCAGTGCACCGCCGAGTCACTCATCCAGTGCGCGCACGCCGCCGCCCACTCCTGCGGGATCTCGGAGAGCAGGGCCAGTCGCGCCCGAACATCGGCCGAGCGCTTGGTGTCGTGTGTCGACAGGGTCGTCATGGTGTCCGGCCAGCGACTGTGCGCATCGGCATTCGCGTCGTGAAACTCAGCGACGCTCGTCCCGAACCGCCCAGGGTCACCACCGACCTCGTTCAATGCGAGCAGTCGCGTGTACCGGTAGAACGTCGTGTCCTCGACACCCTTGGCCATCGCCGGACCGGTCAACTGCTGGAAACGCATCACCCATTCCTGCTCAGCCGCAGTCGAACCCGGCAATCTCAGCAGCAGGAGGTCAGCGAAGAAGCCGAGCAGGTCGGGATCGATGTCCGGCCGCTGCTCGCCGACCGTCGCGCACGCCGCTTCGACGTAGCGAATGTCCGATGGACGGACAACGCCGGCCTCGGCCTGGACGTAGGTCCGATACACCGAGAAGGCAGCCAGCAACTCCTCAAGCGCATCGTGCAACTCGTGGCGGGTGCGGTCGCGCTGATACCGACGCCCCTCGCACACGGAGGCGAGCAGGTCGGAAAGCCGGTTGACGTCAGCAGCCAGGAGTTCACGTACCGCCCACTGCTTGGCTTCGCGCTGCACGGTCACGAAGTCGGTTGCGGCACCGGTGAGTTCGCCGTACGACGAGGTCAGCGACGCCTCACCGGCCGGGTCGATGAACAGCCCGCCGATGGCGGCGAGTCGGTCGTACCCGGACGTGCCGGCCACCGGCCACGACTCAGGCAGGTCCTCGCCGTGTTCGAGGATCTTCTCCATGACCGTCCATGCCCCGCCGGTCGCCTCGGCCAGCCGCCGCGCGTAACCCTCCGGATCGCGAAGTCCGTCGGGATGATCCACGCGAAGCCCGTCCACGACACCATCGCGTACCCAGGCAAGGATCTGCGCATGAGTGTCGTCGAACACCTCCGGGTCCTCGACGCGCACTCCGACCAGCGTGTCGATGTCAAAGAACCGTCGGTAGTCCAGATCGCGCCCAGCGGTGCGCCAGAAAGCGATTCGGTGATTCTGGATCTCGAGGAAGGCGTCCAGGGCGTCGATGTCCGCGTTGAGTTCGGACAGGGACTTGTCGACCGCGTCCCCGAGCGCCGGACGTTCGGTGAGCAGGCGGCGGAGTTGCTCGCGAAGGACGCCGGCATCGCGACTGCGCTCGGCCATGCTGTCCGGGTCGGTACGGGTGGCCGCCGGCAACCGTCGATATGCCGTACCGATGAAGGCGAGGTCGTCGTCACCGGTGGCCGCGGCTGCCGGAGCCAGAATCGCCTCCAATGTCCGCGGTGAGACCGGGAGCCGGTGGTCGAAGTACCGGATCGAGAACACCGGCCCGTCGCGTACGACGGTGATCTCGCCGCGGTCGAGAACCCTGCCGTAGTGGTCACCCAGGATCGGCATCAAGAGGGTGTTGCGCAGCTTGGCCTCCGGCGGGTCCCAGGTGACGTCGAAGTGGCTGGCCCAGAACGAGGATGGACCGTTCTCAAGAACGTCCCACCACCAGCGATTCTCGGGGCCGGTGATCGCCATGTGGTTGGGGACTATGTCCAGCACCTGCTGGAGACCAGCCGCCTGCACCGCGGCGGATAGCCGGTTGTACCCGGAACCCCCACCCAGCTCCGCACTCGGTCGCGACGGATCGACGACGTCGTACCCGTGGGAGGAGCCACTGGCTGCTTGCAGGATCGGCGAGAGATACACGTGTGAGACACCGAGTTCGGCAAGGTAGTCGACGATGGCGGCCGCCTTGTCGAAGTCGAAGTCGAAGTCCGGGTTCAGTTGCAGCCGGTAGGTCGACAGCGGTGCTCGGGGCATCGGGGCGGCCTCGCCTCAGGCGTCGGCGGGTTCGGCGGGTTTGACCCGGCGCAGCAGGACGACCGAGCGATCGGTCACCACGAGGTCGCCGCGAACCTCGGCTTCATCGGTCGCATGCTCGGTGGTGGCCGCCGTGTCCACCACACACAGCCAGTCCTGGCCCCAGGATCCGCTGATCGTCCACTTCCGGGGTTCGGCTGAGGCGTTGATGAGCAGCAAGAAGGACTCATCGACGATCCTCTCCCCTCGTAGTCCTGGACTGGGCAGCGCCTCGCCGTTGAGGAACACCCCGACCGAGACCTCAGGGTGGTTCCAGTCGCCCTCGGTCATCTCGCTGCCGTCGGGTTTGAGCCAGAGGATGTCTGCGGTACCGCGCAGCGGGCGGCCCTGAAACCACCTTCGCCGGCAGAACACCTTGTGTTGTCGGCGAAGGGCGATCAGCTTGGTGGTGAAGGCGAGTAACTCGGCGTCGCAGTTCTCCCAGTCGTACCAGGAGACCTCGTTGTCCTGGCAGTAGGCGTTGTTGTTGCCGCCTTGCATGCGTCCCACCTCGTCGCCACCGAGCAGCATCGGAACCCCTTGGGAGAGCAGCAGGGTGGTGAGCAGGTTGCGCTGTTGACGGGCCCGTATCGCCAGCACATCGGGGTCATCGGTCGGGCCCTCGACTCCGCAGTTCCACGAGCGGTTGTGGTTCTCGCCGTCGTTGCCGCCCTCACCGTTGGCCTCGTTGTGCTTCTGGTCGTAGGACACGAGGTCAGCCAACGTGAAGCCGTCGTGCGCGGTGACAAAGTTCACGCTCGCCGATGGGCGGCGTGAATCAGCCTGGTAGAGATCGGAACTCCCGGTCAGGCGTGAGGCGAGTTCGCCGACGACAGCAGGCTCACCCCGCCAGACGTCCCGGACTGTGTCGCGGTAGTGACCGTTCCATTCCGACCACTGGGGAGGGAAGTTGCCGACCTGATAACCACCCTCGCCGACGTCCCACGGCTCGGCAATGAGCTTGACCTGGCTGATCACCGGATCCTGCTGAACGAGGTCGAAGAAGGCCGACAGCTTGTCGACCTCGTGGAACTGGCGGGCCAGCGTGGCGGCAAGGTCGAAGCGGAAGCCGTCCACGTGCATCTCGATCACCCAGTAGCGCAGCGAGTCCATGATCAGCTGCAGGGAGTGTGGGTGGGCCATGTTCAGGCTGTTCCCGGTCCCCGTGGTGTCGTAGTAGAAGGCCTTGTCGTCAGGAACCAACCGGTAGTACGCACTGTTGTCGATCCCGCGGAAGGACAGCATCGGGCCCAGGTGACTGCCCTCGGCCGTGTGGTTGTAGACCACGTCGAGGATCACCTCGATCCCGGCTTCGTGCAGGGCGCGAACCATGGACTTGAACTCCGCGACCTGCGATCCGTCGTCACCGGCTGAGCTGTACTCGTTGTGTGGGGCGAAGAAGCCGATCGAGTTGTAACCCCAGTAGTTGCGAAGCCCACGCTCGACCAGGTGCGAGTCGTGCACGAACTGGTGAACCGGGAGCAACTCCACGGCCGTCACGCCCAACGACTTCAGGTAGTCGATCGCGACCGGGTGCGCCAGACCGGCGTAGGTACCCCGCTCGAGTTCCGGGATGTCCGGATGGGTTTGGGTGAACCCCTTGACGTGCACCTCGTAGATCACCGAGTCGTGCAAGGACACATCGGGTGCCCGGTCGGCACCCCAGTCGAAGTACGGGCTGATCACCACGGCCTTGGGGACGTGCGGTGCGCTGTCGACGTCGTTGCGCGACTCCGGGTCGTCGAAGTCGTAGCCGAAGCAGGCGTTGCTCCAGTCGACATTGCCCTCGAGCGCCTTGGCGTACGGGTCGATCAGCAGTTTGTTGGGATTACAACGATGCCCCTGGCCGGGCGCCCACGGCCCGTGCACCCGGAAGCCGTACCGTTGGCCGACGCCGATGCGCGGCAGATACGCATGCCAGCAGAAGGCGTCCACTTCGGCGACGTCGACTCGATGCTCAGTGCCGTCGGCGTCGAACAAGCACAGCTCGACCCGCTCGGCCACCTCCGAGAAGAGCGAGAAGTTGGTCCCCGTCCCGTCGTAGGTCGCACCCAAGGGGTACGGCCGGCCGGGCCAGACTTCGATCTCTGTCACGTACGGGTACTCCCACCGATTCGGCCGCTGACGAGCCATCAGATTAGAGAGCGACCGAGCCGGGCTGCGGGGTGGGCAGCCGCTTGGCATTGTGCACTCAGGTGCCCGCCCCAGTGGTCAGTAAATGCTGGCGAAGTCGGCGATCTCTTGTAGTTACCGACCACTTGGGCTTCTCCACAACCAGAGTCCGTCGTCCACAACTGGGCAGTTGGCCGGTTCGGACCCAGCCGCGTGGCTCCATCGTTGTCCCGGTGACCGTGGT
>JACCUM010000243.1 GCA_013811805.1 Geodermatophilaceae bacterium
ACCGAACTCGGCAGGTTCGAGGCCCTGCTGACCGACCTGTTGGAGATCAGCCGTTACGACGCAGGTGCGGCCAGCCTGGTCGCCGAACCGACCGAGCTCGGACCGCTCGTCCAAGGGGTCCTCGCCACCACTGAGGCGCTGGCCCAGCGGCGTGCGGCAACCGTCATGCTGAGACTCCCTGACGAACCGGTGATCGCCGAGATCGACTCCCGGCGCATCGAGCGGATCCTGCGCAACCTCGTCCTCAACGCGATCAACCACGGCGATGGCGGACTCATCGAGGTGACCCTGGCCGGTAACGACGTCGCGGCCGCAGTCACGGTTCGCGATCGCGGCCCGGGCATGAACACCGAGGAGACCTCCAGGGTCTTCGACCGCTTCTGGCGTGCCGATCCCGCACGCAGTCGGCTCGGCGGCGGCACCGGACTGGGACTGTCCATCAGCCGGGAGGACGCCCGGCTGCACAATGGTTGGTTGCAGGCCTGGGGCCGTCACGGCGAGGGCGCGCAGTTCCGACTCACCCTCCCACTCGTCCAGGGAGTGGAGCTGGAAGGCTCACCGCTTCCCCTCGAGCCGGGAGCCGAGGCGATCCATCCTTACGACGTCGTCGCCGCTCCGGCCGGGACCAGACCATGACCGGCCGTTTACCGGTGGTGCGACTGTGCGTCTCGGCCGCAATTCTCGGGTTGGTCATAAGCGGGTGCTCGACCGTCCCGACCGCCTCTGCGCCAGTGGCGATCACTCAGGTCAGTGGTGGCGTGGACGAGCCGATCGGAGTCGAGCCGCTCTCGCCTGAGCCGGGCGCGAGTCCCGAGGAAATCGTCCGCGGCTTCATCGAATCCTCGGCCAGCACCGTGCAGGGCCGTCCAGTCTCCAGGGAGTACCTGACCGCCGCCCGAGCCGAGACCTGGGACGACACCGCCAGCATCACGGTGATCGAGCCGGAACTCTCGGCCGTCACTTCCGGGCCGGAGAACACCGTACGGGTGACCGGTCAACTGGTCGGCAGCGTCGATCGAGCCGGCATCTTCACCCCGGACATCGAAGCCTTCGCGATCGACCTGCCGGTGGTCCTGGAGAACGACCAGTGGCGGATCTCCGAACCGCGGGGCGGCATCTACATCACCCGTACCGACTTCGCCCGTGCCTACGAGCAACGGGACATCTACTTTCTGGACGCAACCAGCCGGTTCGTCGTACCCGACCCGAGGTTCTTCGTACGGGGTGGCCGGGCGCAGTCCACCCAACTGGTCGAGCGGCTGCTGGCCGGCCCCAGCCTGTGGCTGAGTCCGGCCGTGGTGAATCAGCTCGCGGACATGCAACTGGTCAGCAACGTGCTGGTGACTGGCCGTCGGGCACTCGTGGAACTGACCCAGGAGGGCGAGCGCAGCGACGAGGACCTCGAGGGCCTGTCCGCGCAACTGGCCTACACGCTCCTGGGCCAGCTCTCCATCCAGAGCTTGGAGGTGACCATCAACGGCACTGCCCTACAGCTACCCGGCGTCGAACCGGTCCAGGAGCTCTCGGATTGGCTGAGCTTCGACCCGGATGCCGGTGCCGTCACCGGAGTGGGCCACTACATCGACGCGGGCGGGGTACGGACCCAGGACGGAAGTCCCATCCCGGGCCCTGCCGGTACGACGGCCTATGGCCTGACCAACGCCGCGGTCTCGATCGACGACAGCACCGGCGAACCGCTGTCGCTGGCCGGAGTTGCGGTCAGCGGGCAGTCCTCGACGCTGTACGTCGGGCCCTACGGCGGCGAGCTCATCGAGGTGCTGCCCGGCTCTCGGTTGACCGCCCCGACCTGGAGCGCGGTGACCGAGGAGGTCTGGACGGTCGCCAACGGCAGCGATGTCTTCCGGATCCCGACTGGCGCTGCGGGCCAGCCCGTCCCGGCTCCGGAACTGGCCGGAACCGGCGCCGTACGGGCGTTCCACTTGTCCCGGGACGGCGCGCGGGCGGCGCTGATCATCGAGACCGCAGCGGGGCCGGCACTATTCATCGCCCGCATCGAGCGCACCCAGGACACCGTCACGGTCCGGGCACCCCTCGCGATCGCGCCCAGCCTGACCGGCGTCAAGGATGTGTCCTGGGAGTCGACCGGCAGCCTGATCGTCCTGGCCATCGAGCCCGGTGGTGACCGGATCGTCCCGTACACGATCGGGGTGGACGGCTGGGGGATCACCGAACTCACCACCAATGGCCTTCCCGGAGAACCCGACGCGGTGGCCGCCGCCCCCAACCGCGCGTCACTGGTCTCGGCCGGAGGCACCGTCTGGCAGTTCACCCTCGAGGTTTGGGCGGTGCTGATCAGAGGCCAGGCGCCGCTGCCCGGTACCGCGCCGTTCTATCCCAGCTGAACCGCTGCTCGCGCCGTCGCCTCGCCGTGTCCGCTGACCCCTTTCCAGGACTGGGCACTGGGCGGCGAAAGCATATCCACAACCGGAGCGCAGCCGCCCCGCCGAACTTCCCGGCCGGCCATCCTGAGCTCCGTGACAATGGGCGGCGGCGGCGACCGGCCGAGCCTGTTGTCCGGTCTGCTGGAGCTGCTGTTGCCGCGAGCCTGCGTCGGGTGTGGTGCGCTGGGCTCTGCCTGGTGCCCGACCTGCCTGGACGCCGACTTCGATCCGGTCCTTCATCGACCCGACCCCTGCCCGCCCGGATTGCCGCCGCTCGCCGCGGCCGCCAGCTACTCGGGCAGCGTGCGCCGCGCCGTCCTGGCCGCCAAGGAGCGGGACCGCCGCGAACTCGACCGCTCCCTCGGCGCGATGCTGGCCACTGCGATCGGAATCTTGATCACCCAGCCAGAGTGGCCGAGCCAGTTCGGCCAGCTGTGGCTGGTCCCGGTGCCGGCCAGTCGATCGGCGCTGCGCGAGCGCGGCCGCGATCACGTCAGTGATTGGACCCGCTGGACGGTGCGGTTCCTGCAGGCCGTACGCATCCCGGCGCGCAGTGTTGCGGCGTTGCGGCGGACCACCGCAGGCCGCGATTCGGTCGGGCTGGACGCCGCCGCGAGGGCGGTCAACCTCCGCGGAGCCTTTTCGATGGGACCGGTCCGCCCACCACCACCGGGCGCGATGGTGGTGATCATGGACGACATCGTCACCACCGGTGCCACACTGGTCTCGGCCGGCGCTTGCTTGTCCACCGCCCTCGATCTTGACCCGTCACAGTTGGGCACCGTCGTCGTTGCGGCGACCCAGCGTGATCGCGCCCGATGAAGCCGACGATACAGATCGTCCTATGGCCGATCGCCGACGAAGCTACTAGCGTCCTGCAGAACCCACCGTGAACGTCTTGATAACGGAGAGGTGGTGTTGCCTCCCAGGATCTGGGCGGCCAGGCGGAGCCCAAAACGCCGCCGGTGGCCGGGGTCAAACTGTCGAACTGGCCGCACCATCCAACCGATGGGAGTTTGCGTGGAAATCGTTGTGCGAGGCCGAAATGTCGAGGTACCGGAGCACTTCCGTACTCACGTCGGCGAACGACTGCGCCGCATCCAGCGCTACGACCACAAGTTGATCAGGATCGACGTCGAGTTGCTCCACGAGCGCAATCCACGACAGTCCGATTCGTGTCAACGCATCGAGCTGACCTGTAAGTCCCGTGGACCCGCCGTACGTTCCGAAGCCTGTGCCAGCGACTTCTACGCCGCGCTGGACCAGGCCTGCACCCGGCTGGAGAATCGGTTCCGGCGCAGTGCCGACCGGCGTCGAGTGCACCACGGCCGACACACGCCGACCAGCGTGGCCACCGCCACTGCGGCGGTCGCAGCGCAGGGGTACGAGGTTCCGGCTGGGTCGTTGGCCGAGGCGATCGCCAGCAACGGCGATCCCAACAGCGCCGACGGCCATTCCGGCGCAGCGTCGGCCGACCAGGCTGACGGCCACTCCGTACGGGCGGACGATCATCTGCCCGGCCGGATCGTGCGGGAGAAGCGGCATTCGGCGGCGCCGATGAGCATGGAACAGGCACTGTTCGAGATGGAACTCGTCGGTCACGACTTCTACCTCTTCGCCGACCAGGCCAGCGGCGCCCCTAGCGTGGTGTATCGCCGCAAGGGCTACGACTACGGCGTCATCCGGCTGACCGGCTGAGCCCGGGGCAGGCAGCCAGCCGCCTACCATGGGTACTGGCTCGTGTCCGCTTCGGTCGGGCCTCGTTACCTCTCAGGAGAGCAACACATCGTGGTACTGCAGAAGATCCTGCGCGCAGGCGAAGGAAAGATCGTCCGGCGACTCAACAAGATTGCCAATCACATCGAGACCCTCGAGGACGATGTCACCGATCTGACCGACGCCGAACTGCGGGCCAGGACCGACGAGTTCAAGGAGCGACTGGCCGACGGGGAGACCCTCGACCAGCTTCTTCCCGACGCGTTCGCGACCGTCCGCGAGGCTGCCATCCGGACCTTGGGCCAACGGCACTTCAAGGTCCAACTCATGGGCGGTGCTGCCATGCACCTCGGCAACGTGGCCGAGATGCGCACCGGAGAGGGCAAGACCCTGGCTGGCACGCTGCCCGCCTACCTCAATGCACTGACTGGCGACGGCGTGCATGTCGTCACCACCAACGACTACCTCGCCCGTCGTGACGCGGAGTGGATGGGCAGGGTGCACCGTTTCCTGGGTCTGAGCGTCGGAGTCATCCTGGCCAACGAGCGTCCTGAGCACCGTCGCGAGCAGTACGCCCTCGACATCACCTACGGCACGAACAACGAGTTCGGCTTCGACTACCTGCGCGACAACATGGCCTGGAGTGCGAACGGTCTGGTCCAGCGGGGCCACAACTTCGCGATCGTCGACGAGGTCGACTCGATCCTCATCGATGAGGCCCGCACTCCGTTGATCATCTCCGGGCCGGCCGAGCAGAGCGCAAAGTGGTACGGCGAGTTCGCCCGGATCGCGCCGATGCTCAAGCGCGACCGGCACTACGAGGTCGAGGAAGGTAAACGCACGGTCGCGATCACCGAGGAGGGCGTCACCTACGTCGAGAACCAGCTGGGGATCGACAACCTCTACGAGGCGGTCAACACCCCGCTGATCGGATATCTCAACAATGCGCTCAAGGCCAAGGAGATCTTCCGCAAGGATCGCGACTACATCGTCTCGGCCGGCGAAGTCTTCATCGTCGACGAGTTCACCGGCCGGGTGCTGGCCGGTCGGCGCTACAACGAGGGACTGCACCAGGCCATCGAGGCCAAGGAAGAGGTGGCGATCAAGGACGAGAACCAGACCCTGGCCACGATCACCCTGCAGAATTACTTCCGGCTCTACGACCGGCTGTCCGGGATGACTGGAACGGCCTCCACCGAGGCGGCCGAGCTGCACCAGACGTACGGCCTCGGCGTCGTGCCGATCCCGACCAACCAGGACATGATCCGCATGGACCAGGCCGACATCATCTACAAGACCGAAACCGCCAAATTTGACGCGGTCGTCGACGACATCGTCGAACGCAACGAGGACGGCCAGCCGGTCCTGGTCGGCACGGCCAGCGTCGAGAAGTCCGAACTGTTGTCCAAGCTGCTGCTCCGCGCCGGCATTCCGCACGAGGTCCTCAACGCCAAGAACCACGAGCGTGAGGCGCAGATCATCGCGATGGCCGGCCGGATCGGGTCGGTGACCGTGGCCACCAACATGGCCGGTCGGGGGACCGACATCGTGCTAGGCGGGAATCCTGAGCACATGGCCGATCTCGACCTGCGCGAGCAGGGCTTGAGCCCGGCCGAGACGCCCGAGGAGTACGAGGCCGCCTGGGCCGACGCCCTGGAGGCGGCCAAGAAGCAGGTCGGGGCTGACCACGAGGAGGTCGTGGACACCGGTGGCCTGTACGTCCTCGGCACCGAGCGGCACGAATCCCGCCGGATCGACAACCAGCTGCGTGGCCGCTCCGGACGGCAGGGTGACCCTGGGGAGTCCCGGTTCTATCTGTCCCTGGGCGACGACCTGATGTTGCGGGCCAACGGGGCGGCCATCGAGACGATGATGGACCGGCTCAAGATGCCCGACGACGTACCGATCGAGTCGAAGATCGTCTCGCGGGCGATCCAGTCGGCCCAGACGCAGGTCGAGCAGCAGAACTTCGAGATCCGCAAGCGGGTGCTGAAGTACGACGAGGTGCTCAACCGGCAGCGCGAGGTGATCTACGCCGAACGGCACAAGGTGCTCGACAACGAGGACCTGCACGAGCAGGTCCGGCACATGCTCGATGACGCGGTCGCCGCGTACGTCACTGGTGCCACCGAAGCCGGGTACGCCGAAGAGTGGGATCTGGATCAGCTCTGGACCGCTCTCGGCCAGCTCTACCCGGTCGGCGTCACCCAGGACGAGCTGATCGAGAAGGCCGGAGGCGAGGTCTCAGACCTCACCGCGACGTTCCTGACCGAGGAAGTCACCGCCGACATCCAGGACGCCTACGACAAGCGCGAGGAAGCCGTCACTCCTGAGGTGATGCGCGAACTCGAACGCCGGGTGCTGCTGTCGGTCATGGACCGCAAGTGGCGCGAGCACCTGTACGAGATGGATTACCTGCGGGAAGGAATTCATTTGCGCGCCATGGCAAATCGCGACCCGGTCATCGAGTACCAGCGCGAGGGCTTCGACATGTTCAAGACCATGCTCGACGGCATCCAGGAGGAGGCGGTCGGATTCCTGTTCAACGTCGAGGTCAAGACCACCGCCGAGGTCGAGGCGGAGCGCAGGGCCGCTGCCGAGGCAGCGGCGGCCAAGCAGCAGACCTCCTCCAGCGCCCAGGCCGAGGCCGCGACGAGCGATGGAGCCCGCGGAAACGGTGCCCGCGGAAACGGTGCGCGGGCCAACGTTGCGCGCGCGAACGCTGGCGCACCGAGCAAGCCCGCTCCGCGGGTGGCGAAGAACGCCAATCGGGCACAGCGTCGCAAGGCCGGCGTGCGGTCCGCGCCGGCGGCGGTGGCCGCGAGCCCGGCGAGGCCGGCACCGGCAGCGGACTCGGCCCCGTCGAAGGCCCCCGCGTTGGCGGTCAAAGGACTGTCCGAGCCACGTACGGTGCCGTTGATCTACAGCGCTCCCAGTCTGGACGGTGGGAACCGCTCGGGGCGGCAGGCAGGCACCGCGTCGCGTACGGCTGGAAAGACTGCGACGGTGAGTGGGACCACGACCCAGTCCCGCAACTCGCTGTGCGCGTGCGGCTCCGGCAAGAAATTCAAGCACTGTCATGGAGCGCCCGGGCGGGGATGACTCGCGATACTTCCGACTTGCTCATCCGGACGGCTCCGTTCGGGGCGCGTTGACCCACGGGCCGGCGTGTAGCTAGGCGGGGCCGCCCCGGCCCCGCGGCGCTTCAGTGATACCGGGTCGCGCCTGGCCCGTTCATGGGGCACCAGTTCAGGGATGTCGGGGTCATCCCGCGCGCCGATGCCCTCAACAACCCCGACATCAGCGAGCCCCGTCATCGGCTCAGCTCGGCCGGGTGGGACCGGCCAGCGCAGTGGTTCACTCGATGGACTCAGGCAGGTGCCGCTTACCCCGCTCCGCGACGGGTGCGAGACGCAAGCTCTGCTGTCAGCCGACAGTGAGTGACACGCAGCGCCAGCGGCCGTCGAGGCCTTCCAAGCGCGCCGCGACCGCATGCCAGCGGCCATCCCGGCGGACCACGGCACACACCTCGGCTACACCGTTGGCGGGCTCGCAGACCCGCACGCGCGAGACGTTCACCCCCTCGCCACGCAACGCCTCAGGGCGGCTCTGACCGGCGCGGTGAGCAACCCGCACGATGTCGCGGTAGACCCCCCAGCTGGTCCAGTACTGCAACTGGGTCGGGCTGCGCCGCCCAGCCAGCGCCTCCAGAACGGCCTGTAACAGGCGGTGCGCCCAGGGTCCAGGTTCGGGCAGGTCGTACCGGTCGGTGATTTGGGGCCCGAAGACCGGATCCTGATCCGGTGCGGACGGCGGGATCCGCAGCGGTAGTGCCAACTGCGGCGCCGGATCGGGGACCACTCGAAGCGTGCCTCGGTGGCGATCGAGTGGGGGCTGATGCGCGGGTATCGGCCGCAATCGCAGCACAGCCCCCGTACCGGCCGCAGCCTGCCTGTCGCGGTCAACCTCGGTGTCGCCGAGTGCCGGAAGTAGGTCGATGACTGGAGCGGACATGAGTCCTCCTCAGGACGCGAACAGCCGGATCACGGCTGCAGGGTTGGGGCGGTGAGGACCTGTCCAGGGAAGATCAGGTCCGGATCGGTGAGCTGGTTGTCGTTGACCTGCCACCAGGCGGTGACGGCGGCGGCGACGGATACCACGTCGATCGGTTGATCGCCCTGTGCCAGGGAACGCTCGGCGATGTCCCACAGGCAGTCACCAGCTTGGACGAGGTAGCTGCCCCGGCCAACAGATGGTGGGCGGTCCGAGCCCTGCGCGTCGGGTTGAGGTTCGGCCGTCGGGGCAGGAGTCGCTTCCGGTACGGGCCCGGGCTGCGGACCTGGACGGGGCGGCCAGTCCGGAATGGCGCCGATCGACGACGGCTCTGCCGCGCCGGGCCAGTCCACCGTCACCGAGATCGAAGCCATCGGCGCCGGGGGGGCGGCGCTGGCCACCGACGTTCCGCTCAGCAGGGCGATCCCGAGGGACAGCGAGACGAAGCGGCGCAGGGTCGCCGGTAGCAGCGCGCGAGCCAGGCCGGTGAACAGCCAGCCGAGCACACCCGGTGCGGCGCTGCCGAGCACAAGGACTGCACCCAAGGTGATCCAGCCAAGCAGCAGCCATCCGATTGCCGTGGCCATCACCAGCACGAACTCGTCGGCGCCGGCCGCCGTGACGTAGCCCTGCGGGTCGGCCGCGGCAGCCGAGATCTGCTCCTGGGTGGCGCCAGCCAACTGCAGAACCAGGGCCACCAGCAGGAGACCGATCAGCACACCGAGTGGACGCAGACTTCCCCTCGACCGGAGACCAGATGCGCTCATATCAGCATTATTAGCAACAAGTACAAGCAAACGCAAGTAAAAAGCTCTTTCCGCAACGAATCGCAGAGAAGCAGGCGGCGCTACGGTGACCGCATTGACCCGGCCCACTTGAGGCAAGTTCGGCCGGCGCAACGCTGTGAGCAAAGGAGGACCGATGCGCTGGGCTCGGCTCTTTGCCGATCTCGAAGCTCAGCTCCAAGCCGAGGAAGCCGCCGATCTGAGCAGTGAGGTGGCCTCGCGGACCCGGCACGAGGTGGGACAGCTCGACATGGCTGACCGGCTCCGGGCCGCCATCGGCCACCCTCTTCGAGTCACCTGCGCTGGCGCCGGCGAGCTTGTCGGAACACTGCGCGACGTCGGCGCTGGCTGGTTGCTGCTGGACGAGGGCTTGGGCCGGGAGGTCCTGGTGAACCTGTCGACCGTCGGCGCCGTAGAGGGAGTGGGACAGACCAGCACCCCCGCGCCAGAGTCAGCCGTCACCCGCCGGCTGGATCTGCGCTATGCCGTACGGGGTCTGGCCCGGGATCGTTCCCCGCTGCAGGTGCTGCTTGCCTCCGGAGAAGTCATGACCGGGACGTTCGACCGAGTGGGCTCTGACTTCGCCGAGCTGGCCGAGCATCTGTCCGGCGAGTTTCGCCGACCAGGTGAGGTCCGCGCCGTACAAGTGGTCGCCCTGGCGGCCATCGCCGCCGTACGGACCGTCCTCAGATGACGCTCGAGGAGGACACCTCGTAGACCGCGATGACTGGCGGGCCGGTCACCTTGCCCTGCAGCGCCTCGATCAGTTCGGCAACATGCGGCGTGGCGAGATGGGCGTCGAGGTCCGCGCGAGATTGCCAGTGCTCGATTGAGGTGAAGGCGTTGGCGTCCTCCAGATCAGCCTGGAATGAGTACGCCAGGCAGCCTGGATCGTTTCGTGAGGTGACCGAGGCCTTGACGAGCGCCTCGGCAAGTGCGTCGCGGTGCTCAGGGCGGGCGGTGGCTTGGGCAAGCACGATGACCATGTGCAGTGGTCTACCCCATGGCACAGCGATTGCATAGGACCGCTAGAGATGCTCGCCTGCCCTCAGGCTCGCTTGGTGGCTGCGGAGGTTTCCCCTGCGGCTGCCTCGGCGCTGTGCTCGGCGTCCAGGACCGCCGCGGCTTCGGCGTACTTGCCCTCGATGTAGGCGTCCAACTGGGTGATCTCGACCCGCCACTGGTTGCGCCCGCCGATCTGGATAGCCGAGAGCTCCTTGCTGCGTACCAAGGCATAGGCCTGAGACCACGAGATGTTGAGAATCTCGGCGACATCATCGAGGGTCAGGAAGCGCTGCGGAGGCATGACCGGTAGTCCTCTCCAAAACGGTCAGGGCGCAAGCCGGGGAGCGCGCGTCGGCTGTACAGAACCTGGTGTGCCGTTCCAGTGTGGCAAACCCTGGGGCGCGCAGCAGTGTCCCCTGTGGACGAGCATGTCGCCACTCTTCGGACTGCGCAGCTGTCGCAGTAGCGACTCAGAGCCGGCATTCGATCCGTCTGGCCCATGCGGGGCTGGGTGGAAGGGTGTGTTCGGGGCGGCCGAGGATGGCGGCTATGACTGCGCTGCCGGCGGGCGGCTGGTGGGGCCAAGGTGTGTGACCGTCGGTGAAGATGACGATGACGTCTGGGCGAGGGCGTAGGGCGGCAGCGGTGGTGAGGCCGGCGCGCATGTCGGTGCCGCCGCCGCCGGCCAACGCGGTGTCGCGGGCTTTTCGGACCCGGGTGACGGTCTGTACGGCGGCGTCGCAGGCCAGGACGGTGACCGAGGAGCCAGTGACGCCGAGACCGCGCAGGGCGCCGTCGACCTCGCCGAGGGCGCGGCCGAGTAGGTGGTCATCGACACTTCCGGAGGTGTCAATGATCAGGGCGACGTTGGGGACCGGCCGTCGGGTGCCGGGTAGCAGCACGTTGGGAACAGCGGATTGCCGCCGGGAGCGGCGGGTGTAGGTGTAGTGGGTGTTGCCATTGGTCCAGCCGATCGCCCGGCGGACCGCGGAGCCGAGCAGCGGCTGCCAGGCGATGGTGGGTTCGAGGATCTGTTGGGTCCAGCGCCAGGCGTCGCCGGATTCACTGCCACGGTCGGTGATCTGCTCGCGGTAGGCGATCGCGACGCTCCGGCGGATCTGGTTGGCGTCGTCCTTGCCGACCTGGGCCAGATCGAGGCCGGGCGGCAGTTCGTGACTGCGGGCCAGTCCGTCACAGCCACTGCCGCAGCCGGCTTCGACCGGTTGGTTGCGCGTGCTTTCGCCGTTGGATGCGGGCAGCTTGGACAGCGCGGCGAAGTACTGCTCGGCGGACAGGCCGGCAGGCAGAGCGAAGTCGGCGGCACGCGGCAGTTCGTCGGGGACGAGGTCGTCGGCGCGCAGGGTGGGCTCGAGGGCGGCGTCGCAGGCAGCATGCCACTGCCCCGCGGTGGTCGAGTCGACGCGCAGATCACGGGCACGGCCCGCGTGGTCGTGCAGCAGATGCCAGGTGAGATGGGCCAGCTCTGCGCCGATCGCCCGGATCGGCGCGGCCTCGAGCCAGTCGGTGTTGATGTAGACCCGCCACAGCTCGTCACAGGTCATCCTGGGTACCTCGCTGCTCGGCACGGTGACCACGGCGTACACGGCGTGCGCGAGGTAGGGCAGGTCGCGTGGCGCGTCAGGGCCGGGCTGACGGGCGGCAGAGACCAACCAGAGTTTTGCCGCGGCCAGCCGGTCGGCGTGGCTGGGGGGCGGGCTCACGGGGTGAGCAGTCCGGCAAGGGCGAGGGCCGGGGCAAACACGGTGATGCAGGCCGGCAACGGCGTGTCGGCCGGCCGCATCCCGTTGCGCATCAGCGCCCGAGCGACCGGGACGGCGGGATCAATACCGGCGGCCTTCGCGGCGACCGCGCAGAGGGTCACCGCGTCGGTCCATCGCTGTGGGGTCGTTGTCCGACTGACGGCGGCCAGGATCGACTGCAGGATGACGTAGACCCGGTCGGGACGCACGCCGGTGAAGTCGAAGCCGTGCGGGTCGGCGAGCAGGGTTTCGGGGTCGGGCAGGTCCTGGGCGGCCGACCAGGCCAGGAACTCGTGCGCGGTGACCTCTCCGATGCAGCCGTTGACCAGCAGCCGGAGCACCTCCTTCGGCGCGCCGATCGCGACGGCGAAGGCGGACAACCGGGTGGCATAGTCCCAGGTTCGTGGCGTCGGAAAGGCCCGACCGCGGGCAGCGGCATCGGCTGGGATCGCACTGATCTGGCTCTCCCGGGCGCGCAGGAAGCCGGCGACCAGCACCCGTTGCTGAGCCTGCGCGGCGAACTGCTCGTCAGGGGTGGAGTAGACCGGCAGCGGCGGCCAGGCGCCGGTGATCAGGCACTCGGCATAGACCTCCAAGGGCAGCGCCCAGTCCAGATGGACGAACCGGGATGCCGTCGGTGCGGCCAGCTCCCACCCCGAGGCAGCGACGTCGGCGGGATTGGCAGCGGCGACGAAGGACACCGTGTCCGGCAGCTGAAGGGAACCGACCTGGAAGTGGGTCAACGGCCGCAGCGCCGCAGCCTGCAGAGCCGGACTCGCGGTACTGAACTCGTCAAAGAACGCGATCGACGGCCCGTCCACCGCGGCCAACCGGGTGGCCCAGCCCGGAGGGGCCAACGTCACCGACCCATCCGCCCCGATCACCGGCAGCCCAGCGAAATCGCTGGGCTCGTAGTGACTGACGATCAGCGTCTCCACATGCCAGCCCTGCTGCGCGGCCGACTCCACCACGGCGGTCTTGCCCTCACCTGGGGCGCCCCACAGCAGCACCGGGATGCGGGCGCTGATGCAGATCCCCAGCGCCTGCAGGGTGTGCTCGTACTCCGTACGCGTGCTGAGGCTCACCTGCAGGTCACCGGCCCGGCGCCGTGAGCCAGGGCGTCGGACAAGCTCACCTGGTCGCCGTTGATCATTCGCGCCGCCGCACGTGGGTCCGCGATCCCCTCTGCCAGCACCGACAGCACCGCCGAACGGGTGCCGCACACGGCCAACAACAGGCCGAGCTGGGTACGGGTCGGGCCGGTCCAGGCACGACCGACCCGGTCCCACAACCAGTCGACCGCCCCGACCGACGGCTCGAACCACGGGTCGGCACCGAGGCCGTCGACCAGCGCAATGTCCTCCAGACTCGGATGGCAGCCGGCGCGATGCCACGCCGCGAGAGTGGTGGCTGCGCTACAGAGGCTGCGCCGGGTGCGAGCCATCAGCCGGGCAACGTCGACGGGTGAGTACGCACCGTCGGCCAGTGTTGCGACCGCCTTTCGGGGCACTCCGGCGCGCAGCCACGCGGCGCGCGCATTGGGCTGCGTACGGTCCAACTCGGTCTCGGTCCAGCACAACCAGACCGCGACATCCTCGTCCGGTACCGCCGCCAGGGTCTGGGCGACCCAAGCCATGTCGCGGCGGTGGGTGACCGCACCGAGGTAGAACCAGACCGGCATCGGCGGCCCACCCGGCCAGAGCAACTCGTGCAGAGCGACGACGAGGTCTGGGTGCACGCCCGCGGCCCAGAGCAAGGACATCCCATCGTGTTCCCGTACGGCGTGCTCGGCCTCCGGCGCGATGGGCGAAACATGGAAGCGAGTTCGGTGTACGTCCTCGATCACGCGCAGCCGTCGTTGCAGCTCGCGTGGTGGCACCCCGTAGAGCTGAGCCACGTGAGCCGGATCGCGGGCGTGTTCGGCGGCTTCGGTCGCCGAGCGGAATCCAGTCGGGCGGCATTGGCAGCCCGGTGCCAACACGCGCAGCGTCCAACGTCCGACCTCGTTTCGGGTGAACTGCGGAAACACCCGCCGGGCATGCAGTTGGACCAACTCGCGCAGCGCCGGAACTTCCCGATCGACGAGGTCGACACAGGAGAGGTAGCCGCCCATCGCCATCGCGATCCGCTCCAGAGCGAGTTCATGCGGGGTGCGCACCGACCAATCCGCCTCGATCCACACCTCGTGTTTGCCGAGAGAGTCGCCCGTACGTGCCGTTCGGCAGCCAACCGAGGCCAGCAGCCGACCGCCGGGAGACGGCTCGAGGGGGGACAGGACGAAGGGGTCGTAGGTTGCCGGCGCCGATTCGGCCAGCGTATGCACCATCCGGTACCAGCCTCTCTCGAACTGTTGTTCGAAGGGATAGCAACAGGTATGTCGCCGGGCCGCAACGGCTCGCGGCGTGTCGGAGCCAGATTTCTCCCTCGGGGTGAGATGGCGGTTCCTTCGGCTAGCCGCCCACTGACGCGACTCACAAGCAGGCTGTGGATGGGGCTGCCTGGCCGGTTGCGCAATGGTGGATCATCGCCTCGGCACGTACCGCGGAGGCGCGGTCACAGCGTGTGTGCGGTCAGGGGGGCGTCGTTGTGGTGCAATCATCTGGTACCGGACCTGGTACGGCCGGTCCGCCCGGTGCTCAGGGTCCCTCGATTGCCTCGCCAGCTCCTCGTCGGCTGCGGGCGCCCAGGTGGCTGAACTTCCGGCTGATCGCCGGGGTGCTGCTGGTCCTGGTCAGCGTGATCATCGGCGCCCGGGTGGTCACCGCAGCCGACACGTCGGACCTGGTCTGGGCAGCCCAGGCCGATCTGGCCGCCGGCACGGTGCTCTCCGAGGGAGATCTCCGCGCAGTCTCGGTGCGCTTGGCCGACACCGGAAGTGCCTACCTGCTGAGCTCGGCCGATCCGATCGGGCGGGTGCTGAGCGGCCCAGTCGGCGCCGGCGAACTCCTACCTCGTTCGATCTTGGACGAGCCCTCGACGTTGGTCGACATCGCGCTACCGGTCGCGGCGGGGTACGTCCCGCCGAGCCTGCAGCGGGGGCAGCTCGTGGATGTCTACGCCCTGGATGCGACGCCGAGCGGGAATCAGCCGAGCGTCTCGAACGCTCCGGACCCGTCGGCCCAACCGGAGGACTCGCCGGCCTCTGATGTCGTCACCGTGGTCGTGCGGGCAGCCGTCGTACAGCTCATCGCGGGTCGCGCCGACGGGGCGCTCTCGGTAGGCAGCTCCACAGTGCAGGTGGTCATCTCGGTGGATGCCGACCAGGCCGCAGGCATCTTCGCCGCAATCGCCGGCCGGGATCTGGCGCTGGCCGTACGGGCGTCGGTGTCCAGGCCGAATGGCGCAGACGAGGACGGGAACCAGCCGATCGAGGGCCCCACACCGGCCACCCCCACACCCGCCGCGCCCACCCCTGCGACGCCGACCAACTGATGGGCCTGCCCGTACTCACGGCCGTCACAGGTGCCACCTGGGAGGCCGATCTCGTCGGGGAGTTGGACCGTGCCGATCACGGCGTCACCGTGGTTCGTCGTTGCGTCGATCTGGCCGAGCTACTGGCGGCAGCGGCAAGTGGTACGGCACGGGCGGCGCTGCTGTCCGCGGAGCTGCGGCGCCTCGACCGGGACGCGGTCACCCGACTGCGAGCGGCCGGCATCGCCGTCGTCGGGCTGTTCGATCCCGGAGACCAGGTGGCAGAGACCCGACTTCGTGCACTCGGTGTCGGCCAGGTGCTGCCGGCCGATGCGGGCGCGGATCTGATCGCTGCGGCGCTGCGGGATGCAGTAGGGGGATTGGGGGAGGCCTCGGTCAGGTTCGATCTGGGTGACCCAGGAGCGGCTCGGCCCCGGCTGGGTCTGCCGACCCCGGCGCCGGCCCAACCCGTCGGCCGAGGACGAATTGTCGCTGTCTGGGGTCCGACTGGGTCTCCTGGACGGACGACGGTCGCAGTCAACCTGGCTGACGAAGCCGGCCGACTCGCAGTCCCGACGATGCTGATCGACGCAGACGTTTACGGCGGGGTCGTCGCCCAGTACCTCGGCCTGCTCGACGAGTCCCCTGGCGTCGCAGCTGCGGCGCGCTCGGCCACCGCCGGCACCTTGGATGCCGGGGCACTGGCCCGGATCGCCTGGGCTGTCTCCCCGAACCTGCGCGTGTTGACCGGCCTGTCCCGAGCCGACCGGTGGCCGGAGCTGCGCCCCAGCAGCATGACTGCGGTGCTCGAACGCTCCCGTGAACTGGCCGCAGTCGTGGTCCTCGACTGTGGCTTCTGTCTCGAACAGGACGAGGAACTCTCCTACGACACTGCCGCCCCCCGACGTAACGGCGCGACGCTGGCGCTGTTGGCTGCCGCCGATGTGGTGCTGTGCGTCAGCGGCGCAGACCCGGTCGCCTTGCAACGGACCGTCCGCGCGTTGGTCGAGCTTCGGGAAGCCCTGCCCGATGTCGCGCCGAGAGTGGTCGTGAACCGGACCCGCTCGGTCGTCGTACCGGGCGATGTCCACCGGGAGATCGCTGGTGCGCTCAACCGGTTCGCCGGCGTGCGGGACCCGGTCTTCTTGCCTCAGGACGCCAAGGCGACCGACGCAGCGCTGGCGGCGGGTCGCACACTGGCCGAGGTGGCCAGCGGATCAGCGCTGCGGGCTGCGCTGCGCGACCTGGCCGGATCGCTGGCCGGTGTCTCGGCGCCCACCGGTCAGCGCGCTCGCCGCCGATCCAGGCAGGGCTGAGGGACCGACGCGATCTGACACAGTGGTGAGATGGTTGACCGGCTGTCTGCGCTCGACACGTCGTTCCTGTACCTCGAGGAACCGACCACTCCCATGCATGTGGGCGGGCTTGCCGTCTTCCAGAGTCCCCCGAGCGGATTCGATTCGGGTCGAGTCGTCGAGCTGGTCGAGCAACGCCTCGGCTTGGTACCGCGCTACCGCCAGATCGTGCGGTCCGTGCCCGGCCATCTGGCAAACCCGGTATGGGTTGACGACCCCGACTTCGACATCGACTTCCATGTCCGGCGGTCCGGACTACCCAAACCCGGCTCGGATGCGCAGCTGCTGGAGTTGGTGGCCAGGTTGATGTCCCGGCCACTGGACCGGCATCGGCCGCTGTGGGAGCTCTACGTGGTCGACGGGCTGTCCGACGATCGGTTCGCGGTCATCAGCAAGACCCACCACGCGATGGTCGACGGGATCGGCGCCCTCGACATCGGCCAAGTGATCCTCGACGTGACGCCAGTGCCACGGGAGAGCTCCACCGAGGCATGGGCCCCGGTTCCGGAGCCGAACTCCGTCCAGTTGATCACTGATGCGGTCGGCGAATACCTCCAGCGTCCGTCCACTGTGGTCGATTCCGTCCGAGGCGGAATCGCGGATTTCAAGCACACCGCGAACCGGGTGATCGACGCGGTTGGCGGACTGGCCGCCGCTGCCCGGATGGCCGCCCGTCAGGCACCGGACAGTCCGCTCAACGCTGTGATCGGTGCCCAGCGCCGGTTCGGGATCGCGCGTACGTCCCTGGACGACTACAAGCACGTGCGAAAGGCCCACGGCGGCACGGTCAATGATGTGGTGCTGGCGACCGTGGCGGGCGCCCTGCGGGAGTGGTTGCTGTACCGCGGTGAACCGGTCATTGCGAGTACCTCGGTGCGGGCGATGGTCCCGGTGTCAGTGCGTACGGCCGATCAAACCGCTTCGCCGGGCAACGAGGTCTCGTCCTACTTCGTGGACCTTCCGGTAGGCGAGCCCAATCCCAGGATGCGGCTGTCCCGGGTCACCTACGCGATGCAGGGGCACAAGGAGGCCGGCCAGTCGATCGGCGCGACCGCGCTGGTGGCGCTGTCCGGATTCGCCCCGCCAACGTTGCACGCGCTCGGGGCCCGAGCGGCGAGTTCGTTGTCCCGCAGGCTGTTCAATGTCGTGGTCACGAACGTTCCGGGGCCGCAGTTCCCGCTCTATGGCGCCGGCGCCCGCATGCTCGAGGTGTTTCCCGTCGTACCGCTGGCCAAAGGCCAGGGAGTGTCGATCGGTCTGACGTCGTACGACGGCGGCGTCTACTACGGACTCAACGCCGATCGAGACTCGATGTCCGATGTGGACATCCTGGCCGACCTCATCGAGCAGTCCCTTGCCGAGCTCTTGGACACCGTCCCCTGATGAACACCGTCTCCGGATGACGCGTCGCGGCATAGTGTTCGGCGCCGGAGGGGTCCTCGGGTTCACCTGGTCGGTTGCGGCCTTGCATGCCTGGGAACAGGAAACCGGACTGGATGCCCGGGAGGCCGACGTCCGGGTGGGCACCTCTGCCGGTTCGATCCTCGCGGCCATGCTGGGGCTCGGCGTCAGCACCGACACGATCTTGCGGCATCAATTGGGTACCTCACGCAAGGAGGATCGCAACGTCGACTGGGACTACGACGTCGACGGCGGGAGTACCCGGCCTCCGTTGCCTCGGCTCGGGGTGGGATCACCGGGTCTGCTGCTGTCGGTTCTCCAGCACCCAGGTCGCATCCCACCGCTGGCTGTGATGAGTGGCATGTTGCCCCGCGGCCAGGCCAGCCTCACTCCGCTGGAGCGAATGCTGGACCGGCTGACCGACGGAGTCGAAGACTGGCCCGACCGGGACACCTGGATCGTTGCGATGGACTATCTGACCGGCAACCGGGAGGTCTTCGGTCGTCCTGGCTCGCTGCCCGCCCGGCTGAGTCAGGCCGTCCAGGCATCCTGTTCCATTCCTGGTTGGTATCACCCGGTGCGGATCGGCCGACACTCCTATGTGGACGGCGGAGCGCTGTCGAGTGCCAGCGTCGATCTGCTGGCCGGGGCCGGTCTCGACGAAGTGGTGGTTATTGCGCCGATGGTCTCGCGTCAGTACGACCGACCGCGCTCACCGATCGCGAAGCTCGAGCGGCGTTGGCGGCGGTTGACCAGCAAGCGGGTGTTGCGGGAGATCGCCGAAGTGCAGGCCACCGATACCCCGGTCCGGTTGCTCTGTCCCGGCCCGGCCGACCTGGCCGCCATGGGCGCGAATCTGATGGACCACCGGCGTCGCCGCAACGTCCTCGACGTTGCCTTGCTTAGTGCCGGTGAGCAACTGAGCGGCAGTGCCACGGGAAGCGGCTGATGCGCATCTACGTTCCGTCGACGACCAGTGAACTGATTGCGTTGCGCGACGAGGAATCCCTGCGCGGACCACGGGCGGCCACGGCGCTGACCAGCGAACTGCGGGAGTGGTACGTCGACGATGACACCGAAGAATTGGAGTACGCCGCTCTGCTCGAGGCGGCCCGACTGTCCCTGCGGATGGTCGATGCCGATCCCAGCGCCGCACGCCGACGGGTGGTCATCGCCGCCGAGGTCCCCGACTGGGCGGTCGAACCGGATCCGCGCTCGGGGCGCGGCTCGGTGCGGCTGCTGGACGAGTTGCGGCTGGCCCAGGTGGTCAGCCTGCATGTCGACGGCGCCGAGGCCGAGCCGGCCGTCGCCGCAGCGACGGCTGTCGTCATCGAGGCTGACCTGGGCAGTGCGGACGCGCAGTTCGTCGTGGACGAAGCCGAGGCCCATGAGCTCGGCTGGTATGCCACCCAGGAACTGGGCCCGCTGCTCGAACTCCTCTGACCCCTACCTTTGCCGGACGTTATGCGCATAACGTCCGCGTTCCGCCCCGGTTGGCGGGACGTTATGCGCATAACGTCGGGTGGGCTGGGAAGCTGGGGGTATGGATGCCCTTTCCACCCTGCCCCGTCCGGTCAACGAGCCGATCCTCGACTACGCGCCGGGGTCCCCGGAACGAGCCGGGATCGAAGCCGCACTCAAAGACCTGGGATCGCAGACCACCGAACTGACGATGACGATCGCCGGAAAGCAACGGATGGCCGGTGGGGAGTCGATCGACGTGGTCAGCCCGCAACGGCATTCCCACGTTCTGGGCCGTACCCACAACGCTGTCGCTGCCGACGTACAGGCGGCCATCGATGCCGCGCTAGTCGCAGCACCGGTGTGGCGCGGACTCCCGTTCGAGGAACGGGCCGCGGTGTTTCTGCGCGCGGCCGATCTGCTGTCCGGCCCGTGGCGGACCCGGCTGAACGCGGCCACGATGCTCGGCCAGAGCAAGACCGTCATCCAGGCCGAGATCGACTCGGCCTGCGAACTGATCGACTTTCTGCGGTTCAACGTCAGCTTCGCCCACGAGATCCTGGGCGGACAGCCGCAATCGACCAAGGGAGTGTGGAATCGCTCGGACTACCGCCCGCTGGAGGGCTTCGTTCTGGCCATCACCCCGTTCAACTTCACTGCGATCGCGGGCAACCTGCCGACCGCACCCGCGCTGATGGGCAACACCGTCATCTGGAAGCCCTCGCCCACTCAACAGCTGTCCGCGCACTTCACCATGCGGTTGCTCGAGGCGGCGGGACTTCCGCCCGGCGTGATCAATCTGGTCACCGGAGACGGTACGGCGATCAGTGCGGTCGCACTGCCCCATCGAGACCTGGCCGGCATCCACTTCACCGGCAGCACGCCCACCTTCCAACACCTCTGGCGCACCGTTGGCAACGGGATCGACCGATACCGGTGCTACCCAAGGTTGGTCGGCGAGACCGGCGGCAAGGACTTCGTCATTGCCCACCCCGGCGCCGATGCAGCCGGCCTGGTCACGGCACTGGTCCGCGGTGCGTTCGAGTACCAGGGGCAGAAGTGCTCAGCTGCCTCGCGCGCGTACGTCCCCCGCTCCTTGTGGGAAGCCGGCGTACGAGACGAGCTTGCCGACGTCACCGGTTCGCTGACCTACGGTGACCCCGCGGACTTCACGAACTTCGGTGGTGCGGTCATCGATCGGCGCTCCTACGACCGGCTGTCCGGCGTTCTGGAGATGGCCGCGGCAGACCCCGCATTGGCCGTGCTCGCCGGTGGCAGCGCCGACGACTCGGAGGGATTCTTCATCCGACCGACCGTGGTCACCAGCGACGACCCCACTCACGAGGTGTTCACCAAGGAGTACTTCGGGCCCTTCCTCGCCGTTCATGTCTATCCCGACGCCGACTACGACGGTGTCGTCGACCAGGCCGCCGATATCGCGCCGTACGCGTTGACGGGTTCCATCTTCGCCACCGATCGCCGGGTGATCGACGACGCGCTGCATCGATTGCGCTTCTCGGCCGGCAACTTCTACATCAACGACAAGCCCACCGGCGCGGTCGTCGGCCAACAGCCCTTCGGTGGCGCTCGGGCCAGCGGTACCAACGACAAGGCCGGCTCACCGTTGAACCTGCTGCGCTGGGTCTCCCCGCGCACGGTCAAGGAGACCTTCGTTCCGGCCACCGATCACCGCTACCCACACATGAACTGATCGTGCACACATACTCGTGAGCTAATATGTATGCATGACGCTCCGCCGTACGACCATCGAACTCGACGAAGAGCTACTGGCTCGGGCGAAGAAGGCCCTTGGTCAATCGACCACCCGTTCCACGGTGGAGGAAGCGCTCCGCAGGGCCGTGGACGACGTGCAAGCGGTCAATGCTGATCGCGCGGCTCGCCAGCGGCGCTACCTCGACCAGCTGGCCGACTACGTAGATCTCGAAGTTCTGGAGTCGGAGCAGGCGTGGCGGTAGCCGGTTGGCTGCTGGACAAGAGCGCTGCCTCCCGCGCCTCGGACCCGACGGTCGGCCACCAACTCGCCGACCTTGCCGGTCAGCTCTTCATCTGCCCCGTGGGCGAACTCGAGCAGCTGTACTCGGCGCGTTCGGCCGCTGATTACGACCGGCTCAAAGAGCAGCTGCGAACCAGCCTCGAGGTCGTCCAGGCGCCCTCGGATCTGCTGGACCGGGCCCTGGAACTGCAGCGTGACCTTGCCCATCACCACGGCATGTGGCACCGCACCCCGATTCCCGATCTCCTGATCGCCGAGACTGCGCTGCACCACGGCCTCGGGATCGTCCACGTCGACCGCGACTTCGGGCGGATCAGCGAGGTACGGCCGCTGACCGCGCGACGTCTGGACTGATCACGATGACAGTGCACATCGTCTTCGAAACGCACTCGATCAGCACCGACAACGAGATGGGAGCCGCGACTGGCTGGCTCCCCGGTCGGTTGTCCATGCAGGGGCG
Organism: Geodermatophilaceae bacterium; assembly: GCA_013811805.1. Lineage (GTDB taxonomy): Bacteria > Actinomycetota > Actinomycetes > Mycobacteriales > Geodermatophilaceae > JACCQS01. The sequence goes on from JACCUM010000243.1 coordinate 21,824, forward strand.
GGCGCTGGCCGCGGAGTTGGGTCGTCGGCGTGCCGATGATGGGCTCGCGGCTGTCTTCAGTTCGGATCTGTCTCGGGCCGCTGAGACGGCGTCGATCGCCTTCGGCGACACACTGCCGATCCTGCTCGACTGGCGTTTGCGCGAATGTGACTACGGCGAGTGGAACGGGCGCTTGCGCGGCCAGGTTCATGATGACCGGCGCGAGTTCCTCGACCGGCCCTACCCCGGCGGCGAGAGTTGGCGCGCCGCGATCGCGCGCGTGGCTGGCTTCCTCGAAGATCTGCCAGTGCGATGGGCCGGAACACGGGTCTTGGTGATCGGGCATCTGGCCACCCGCTGGGCCCTCGACGAGGTGTTGGCCGGCGTACCGCCGGAGAGTTCGTTGGTGGAGGACTTCGCTTGGCAGCCGGGCTGGGAATACGTCGCTCAGTAGCGGATGGCGTCGATGACCCTTGCGCGGACGGCGACGATCGCCGGGACGATTCCGGCCAGAGCACCG
>JACCUM010000250.1 GCA_013811805.1 Geodermatophilaceae bacterium
TGACCTCACCGAACGCGAGCTGCCGAATCTGGCCGGCTACCGCGGCAATCAGCCGGTACGCGTCGGTAATCAGGCCTGGGAGCAGCAGCAGCTCGACGTCCTCGGTGAGGTCCTCGACGCCGCGTACGTCCTACGTGATTCCCTGGGCGCGATCGACGGCCCGGTGCAGCACCTACTGGTCGGCTTCGCCGACCGCGCAGCGCAGGCATGGTCGCAACCCGACGCCGGCATGTGGGAGGCCCGCGACGCCGCGCGTCATTACACCTCCTCCAAGGTCATGTGCTGGGTCGCGCTGGACCGGGCGGTCAAACTTGCCCCGCGCATCGGCGCCACGCCCGACTCCGTGGCGCGCTGGCGCGCGGCCCGCGACCAGGTGCACGCCGCGGTACTGGAGCAGGCCTGGAGCGAATCGCTCGGCGCCTACGCCGGCGCCTTCGGCTCCGATGACCTGGACGCCTCGGTGCTCATCCTGCCCCTCGTCGGCTTCCTGCCTGCTGGCGACGCCCGCATGGCGGCGACGATCGACGCGATCGACACGCAGCTCGCCGCCGGCGGACTCGTCCGCCGTTGGTCCGCTGAACCCAACGGCTTCCTGATCTGCACGTACTGGCTCGTCGAGTGTCTGGCGCTCCGCGGGCAGCTCGAACCAGCCGCGGACGTCTTTCGCCGAGCCAGCGCCTTCGCCAACGACCTCGGCCTGCTGTCCGAACAAGCCGACCAGACCAATCGCGAGCTGCTGGGCAACATCCCGCAGGCGTTCTCCCACGTCGGGCAGATCAACGCAGCCTGGCGCCTCGCCCACCCGAACACCGATCTCGCCGACTCACTGGAGGAGCAGCATGACGACTGACCGGGCAGCAGAAGGAAGACTGGCCGGCAAGACGGCGCTGATCACCGGATCGGACTCCGGCATCGGGCAAGCGACGGCGATCGAGTTCGCCCGCGAGGGAGCCGACCTTGTCGTGCACTACCTGCACGACGACCAGGGCGCATCCCACACGAAGGCGCAGGTCGAAGCAGCTGGGCGGCGAGCGATCGTCGTGCAGGCCGATGTCAGCGACGAGGACCAGGTGGCCCGGCTGTTCGACGAGGCGGTAACCGAGTTCGGGTCGCTGGACATCCTGATGAACAGCGCCGGCGTCGACGCCTCTGGCACGCCCGTCGCTGAGCTGTCGACCGCCGTGTGGGACCGGGCGATCCGCACCAACCTGTACGGCTACTTCTTCTGCGCCCGCCGCTTCATCCAGCTACGTCTCGCCGACGGCGCACCCGGGAAGATCATCAACGTCTCGTCCGTGCACGCCGACAATCCCAACGCCGGCGGCTCGGACTACGACTGCTCCAAGGGCGCGGTCCGCATGCTCACCCGCACCCTCGCCCTCGAGCTCGCGGCCCACCACATCAACGTCAACAGCCTGGCGCCGGGAATGGTGCTTACCCCGTTCAACCAGGCCGCGATCGACGACCCCGAGCTGCTCGCGGAGCAGGTGCAAAGCATCCCCTGGAAGCGAGCTGCCCAGCCCGCCGAGATCGCCAAGCTCGCCGTCTTCCTCGCCTCCTCGGACGCGGACTACGTGACCGGAGCGTCCTACGTCATGGACGGCGGACTCATGATCAACCTTGGTCAAGGCGCCTGAGCACGAACAATGGCTGGCTCCTCAGCGGCTGAGACTCTCGTACGCTGCGGCTGAGGCGAGCCCATATGCCAGGTGCGGCACCAGGTCGGCGATCCAGCTCGATGCCGGCCACTCCCTCGGGTCGGTCAGTCCGAGCGCCGTCATCGGCGCGTCGCTGGCGGCCATGGCCGCCGCGGAGAGCAGGATCGCGGCGAGCGGTACGGGCACTCGCGCCTTACTACGCAGCAGCCCGTACGCCACGCCGACTCCGAGTCCCGTGGCGTAACCGAGGAGGGCTCCGATCCCCTCCTTTCGGCTGTCCCTGGTGTCCCCCGCGCCGAGGGCCACGCCCGCCCCCGCGGCGAGCGTCCCGGCCGCCTCGGCCGGAACGGAGCTCGAGGGACGCCCGCGAACGGCCATATCGAGATAGGTGACGACGTTGAGAGCCGTGGTCCCGGCGGCTCCTGCCACGAGCCCACGGATCAGGGGATTGCTCACATGCGTCCCTTCCAGTTCACCAGGTGTCTTGGGCGAGGGTGCTTTCGTACTGTGTCATGACGAGCGGCCCGCAGTGCTGTGCTGGGCAGGAGTGTCACGAACGGGCGTCAAC
>JACCUM010000262.1 GCA_013811805.1 Geodermatophilaceae bacterium
GAGGCGCCGTGCAGGCCTCGATCGGCGACGAGCTCCAGCAACGCCTGCCGTACGGCGGCGGCCCGATCAATGCCGCTGGACGGGCTCAAACCGACGCCGTACCGACCAATGCCGCCACGTCGAAGCAGACACCGGTCTCGCGCTCTGACACGGCCCATAACGTCTGCGCGGGCTTACTGGCCACAGATCGACCGAGCAGCGGGCGGTGGACGGCCGCTCCGTTGTTGACGAAGCGTGGGGCGTAGAGCTGGCCGCCCCTGGCCTTGGGATCGGTGGCCGCTCGGAGTTGCGGTTGCACCCCCTGGGCGGGCGACATACCGGTCTTCTGGGCCAGGACGTGGAAGAACTTCTGGCTGGCGCCCCCACCGGTATCGCGCACGCTGGCGGCCTGCAGATCGGTGTTGGACAGACCCGGATGGGCCACCAGGCTCAGCACCTGCGATCCGGCTGCGGTGAGGCGCCGCTGCAACTCGACGGCGAAATGCAGGTTGGCCAGCTTTGACTGGCCGTACGCGCGCCATGGGCTGTACCGGCCATGCAGGTGCGGATTGGCCGGGTCGATCGGACGGCCGATGTGTCGCGCGGTCGAGGTGACCGACACGATCCGGGATCCTGGTGTAGCGGCCAACGCCGGTAGGAGCCGGGCCGTGAGCACGAAATGCCCCAGGTGGTTGGTGCCCAACTGCAGTTCGAAGCCGTCCTCGGTGCGGCCCTCCGGGGTTGCCATGAGGCCCGCGTTGTTGGCGAGAATGTCGATCCGGGGGTGCGTAGCCAGGATCGTCGCCGCGGCGGCCTCGGTAGACGCGAGGGATCCGAGGTCGAGCGGTACCACTTCTAGGGACGCTGCCGGGATCACTCTCATGATGTCCTGTCGAGCTCGCTGCGCCTTGTCCCGATTGCGAGCGGCCATGACGACGTGTGCTCCCTTGCGGGCAAGCTCTCTGGCCATCTCGAGTCCAAGCCCGCCGTTGGCACCGGTGATGACCGCTACTCGACCGGACTGGTCGGGGATGTCGTGAGAGGACCAGGACATGCAGGCTCCAAAGTGTCGTGAATGAATGTTCATTCACAGTCTCAGCATGGGCACCGCTTGTCAAATCCGACTGATCATGACTGCCTAACTCTAAAGCCGCAGTCGAGCTTGAATCCTTGTGGGCGGTAATCGATTGGGGGTTCCACGTCGGCGGGTCGCCTTGCTCGCGTCTTCCTTGCGACCTAGTGTCGCCGCCAAGGACGCCGCCGTCAGATCACCGGTGGCAGCCGGTAGGAACCGATCCAAAGGCGGCAGTCGTGGCGCGACGAAGTGGCACAGAGGCCCAGGCCCTGCCCTTCTCCGACGACCCGGCCAGTTCGTCGCCGAGCCGGTCCGTCGTCCGCGGTGATCCGGCCAAGGCCCGACAACGTCCACTTCCCACCCCACCGGTTCTCGATCGACATGGTCCGGCGAAGGTGATCGCCATGTGCAACCAGAAGGGCGGGGTGGGTAAGACCACGTCGACCATCAATCTGGGCGCCGCGTTGGTCGAGTACGGGCGCAAGGTCCTGCTGCTGGACTTCGACCCCCAGGGGGCGCTGTCGGTTGGCCTCGGCGTCCCCGCGCATGATCTGGACTACAGCATCTACAACGTCCTGATGGACCGGGATGTCGGAATTGCCGATGTGCGGCTCAAGACCAAGGTTGACGGCCTGGACCTGATTCCCAGCAACATCGACCTGTCCGCGGCCGAGGTCCAACTGGTCAGTGAAGTGGCTCGCGAGCAGGCGCTCAAACGTGCGTTGCGACCAGTCATGGACGAGTACGACTACATCTTCATCGACTGTCAACCATCGCTGGGACTGCTCACGGTCAACGCGCTGACCGCCGCCCAAGGCGTGATCATCCCGCTGGAGTGCGAATACTTCAGCTTGCGCGGTGTGGCCCTGCTCGTGGACACCATCGACAAGGTCACCGAGCGGCTGAACCCCGACCTGTCCATCACCGGGATCCTGGCCACGATGTACGACGCCCGGACCCTGCACGCCAAGGAGGTCTTCACCCGCGTCGTGGAGGCCTTCGGGGACACCGTCTTCCAAACGGTGATCGCTCGTACCGTCCGGTTCCCGGAGACCACCGTGGCAGGTGAGCCGATCACCTCGTGGGCTCCGCACTCGCAGGGCGCGAACGCCTATCGCAACCTTGCCAAAGAAGTAGTCGCCGCCGGCTGAGCGGTCTGGGGGCAAGCGAGCAGACGCGGACTAGGGTCGCCCGGCATGGAGGTGGGCGCCGTACGCGGAGTCGCAGCGGAGGCCGCCGCCGCGCCGGGTGAAGGGCGTTTCCATGTCACGCTCGCCAATTTCGAAGGTCCGTTCGACCTCCTCCTGAGCTTGATCAGCAAGCACAAACTCGATGTTACCGAGATCGCACTGTCGCAGGTCACCGACGAATTCATCAGCTACCTCGAGGCCGCCGGCGACTCCCTCGATCTTGGGCAGGCCACCGAGTTTCTCGTGGTGGCGGCGACCCTGTTGGATCTCAAAGCCGCTCGGCTGCTGCCCTCGGCCGAGGTCGAGGACGAGGATGACCTGGCTGCACTCGAAGCGCGGGACCTGCTCTTCGCCCGACTGCTGGCCTATCGCGCCTTCCACGAGGCGGCAGGGTTTCTGCGCGCGAACGAGGTGGACCAATCGCGCCGGTTCGCTCGCGAGGTTGGTCTGGAGCCGCGCTTCGCCCAAGCGCTTCCGGATGTGCTGCTCGGCGTCGGTGTCGAGGCCTTCGCGGCCCTGGCTGTCACGGCACTGCAGTCGCGGGAGCCGGTCGAGGTATCAACCGCGCACCTGCACGCACCCAGGGTCAGCGTTCGCGAGCACGCTGGAATTCTGCGTCGCCGGCTGGCCGGCGGAGCTACGACGACCTTCCGCACGCTCACCTCGGATTGCTCGTCCACCTTGGAGGTCGTGGCCCGGTTCCTCGCCCTGCTCGACTTGCACACGCGCGGGTCGGTGTCCCTGGAACAGCTCAGCGCCCTCGGCGAGTTGCATGTGCGTTGGACGGCCTCGACGGACGACAGCGATACCGACGCGGGCCTGGAGTGGGATGACGCCGTCGCTGTCGAGGCAGCGACGAGTCCAGATGCGACCGAACAACGGCTCGTACGGGATGATGGAACGCATCCCCTACCGCCTGAACCAGACTGAGCCGCAAAGGACTCCCATGACCGCCGCGATCGACGAGCGCCTGCGCGGCGCCGTCGAGGCCATCCTCTTCGTGGTGGACACACCGGTTGCAGCAGGCACCCTGGCCGAGTTGCTCGATGTCGAGGAACCCACGATCACCGAGCAGTTGACCTCACTCGCGGCTGAGTACGAACAACAGCACCGGGGCTTCACCCTGCGCCCTGCCGGGCAGGGCTGGCGCCTCTACACCCGTGAGGAGTACGCCGAGTACGTCGAGCGCTACGTCACCGACGGGCAACGGGCGCGGCTGACCCAGGCGGCGCTGGAAACCCTCGCCGTCGTCGCCTACCGCCAGCCCGTCACCCGATCCCGGATCTCGGCGATCCGCGGCGTGAGCGTCGACGGTGTGATCCGGACCCTGCGCAGCCGCGGGTTGGTGGCCGAGGAGGGCTCTGACCCGCAGACCGGTGGCGGGCTCTACGTCACGACCGAGCTGTTCCTCGAAAAGCTCGGACTGTCCAGCCTCAGCGAGCTACCCGACCTGGCGCCGTTGCTGCCCGACGTCGAGTCGGTCCTGAGTGAGGACTCCAACCCGTGACCCCCCCAAACCAGACCGGGGAGCGGCTGCAGAAAGTGCTCGCGCGCGCGGGCATCGGGTCCCGGCGGGCCAGCGAAGAACTCATCGCCCAGGGCCGGGTGAGCGTCAACGGCGAGCAGGTGCGTGAGCAGGGTCGTCGAGTGGATACCCAGACCGATCGGATCGCCGTCGACGGCAGCGTGGTGATCACCCGAACCGATCTGATCCACCTCGCCATGAACAAGCCCGAGGGCGTGCTGTCGGCCATGTCTGACGACCGCGGCCGACCCACGGTCGGCGACCTGATCGCCGAGCGTGGCGAAGCCGTCTTCCACGTCGGTCGCTTGGATATCGACACCGAAGGCCTGTTGCTGCTGACCAACGACGGTCCACTCGGCCATCGGCTGGCCCATCCCTCCTACGAGGTGCCCAAGACCTACCTGGCTCAAGTCTCCGGCGCCATCTCGCGGGATCTCGGCCGCAAACTCAAGGCCGGCATCGAACTCGACGACGGGATGGCCGGGGTCGACTCGTTCAAGGTCGTCGATGTCGCGGCTGGACAAGCACTGGTGGAACTCGTCCTGCACGAGGGCCGCAACAGATTGGTACGTCGACTGCTCGCGGCCACCGGCCACCCGGTCAACCGTTTGGTACGCACCCAGATCGGGCCGGTGCGTCTGGGCCGTACGAAACCGGGAGCGATCCGCAAGCTCACGCCGTACGAGATCGCCGAGTTGATGAAGCTCGTCGGGCTGTGACGATCACCGAACCAGGCAATGACGCCCGGGTGATCGCGATCGATGGGCCCTCCGGCACGGGCAAGTCGTCGGTTGCCCGCGAGGTCGCGCGGCGGCTGGGCGCGGGCTACCTCGACACCGGTGCGATGTACCGGGCCCTCACTCTGGCCGTTCTGACCGAGGGTCTTGATCCGGCCGACGCCGGGAAGGTGGCCGCCCGGGCCGAGGGCCTGGTCATCGACATCACCACCGATCCGGAGAACCACAAAGTCTTCGCCGATGGACGGGACGTGACCGTGGCGATCCGCTCGGCCGAGGTGAGCGCCGCGGTGAGCGCCGTCTCCGCGGTCTCGGCCGTACGCCGTCGGCTGATCCGCCTGCAACGACAGTTGGCGCAGGGGTCGACGATCGTGGTAGAGGGCCGGGACATCGGAACCGTCGTCTTCCCGGACGCCCCGCTCAAGATCTATCTCACCGCAACACCGTCGGCGCGCGCGACCCGACGGGCAGAACAGCTCGGTGTCTCTGACCCCGGGGAGATAGCAGGTCTGACCGAGAGCTTGCGCCGGCGCGACGACTTCGACACGACTCGGGTGGTGAGTCCGCTGCGGCCCGCCCCGGATGCCGTCCTCGTCGACAGCACCGACATGAGCGAGGAAGAGGTCGTCGAGGCCATCCTTGCCGCCGTCACAGCCCGCGGTCGAACCGAGTGAAGGACGCCTTGTATCAAACCTATTGGCTCACGGCGTCCTTCACTCGGCACATGAAGGCGTGCCGGTGAGCGAGACGCTGCCGGACGCGGTTGACCCAGGACACCCCGCGCCGTTGCCGACGGTTGCCGTGGTCGGCCGGCCCAACGTCGGCAAGTCGACGCTGGTCAACCGCATCCTCGGGCGCCGGGCAGCGGTCGTCCAGGACACGCCCGGAGTCACGCGGGACCGGGTCAGCTATGAAGCGCTGTGGTCTGGTCGGCAGTTCCTGGTCACCGACACCGGCGGGTGGGAGCCCAAGGCGACCGGCCGAGCGTTGCGGATCGCCGAGCAGGCCGAACGCGCCATGAAGACGTCTGACGTCGTGATTCTGGTGGTGGACACCACTGTTGGCCCGACCGAGACCGACCTGGCCGCGGCCCGGGTGCTGCGGCGCAGCGACCGGCCGGTGTTGCTGATCGCCAACAAGGTCGACGATGAACGGACCGAACCAGCGGTGGGGGAGTTGTGGAGCCTCGGCCTCGGCGAGCCCATCCCGGTCAGCGCACTGCACGGCCGCGGCAGCGGTGATCTGCTCGACCTGATCCTCGATGCCCTGCCGCAGGCGCCCCGCGAACGCGACGACGTGGTCGGCCCCCGGCGGGTTGCCCTCGTCGGCCGCCCGAATGTCGGTAAGTCCAGCCTGCTCAATCGGCTCGTCGGTGAGGACCGCGCTGTCGTCGACTCCGTTGCCGGGACCACAGTGGACCCGGTCGACAGCCTGGTCGAACTCGGCGGCCAGGAGTGGCGCTTCGTCGACACCGCCGGGCTGCGGCGGCGCGTTGCCCAGGCCAGCGGCACGGAGTACTACGCCTCCCTTCGTACCGAGGCTGCGATCGATGCCGCGGAGGTCGCCCTCGTCCTGATCGATGCCAGCGAATCGATCACCGAACAGGACCAGCGCGTCATCGCGGCGGTCGTGGAGTCCGGGCGGGCGCTGGTCCTGGCAATGAACAAGTGGGATGTCGTCGATGAGGACCGCCGGCATGGCCTCGAACGCGAGGTCGATCGGGAACTCGCGCGCGTCACCTGGGCCACCCGGGTGAACCTGTCCGCACTGACCGGTCGTGGCGTCAACCGGATCGCCCCAGCGCTGGAATCCGCGCTCGCGTCCTGGGAGAAGCGGGTTCCGACCGCGACGTTGAACCAGTGGCTGCGCACGACAGTGGACCGAACGCCCCCGCCACCGCGCAGCGGCAGGGCGCCCAAGATCCGGTACGCGACCCAGGCCGACATCCGACCGCCACGTTTTCTCGTCTTCTCGACCGGGTTCCTGGAGGCGGGTTATCGGCGCTTCCTCGAGCGAAGGCTCCGCGAGGACTTCGGCTTCGCCGGTTCGCCGATCGAGGTCAGCGTCCGAGTCAAGGACAAGTCCGACCGCAGCTCGAGCCGGCGAGGCGACTGAGAGGCGTGCGGTGCCTGTGCGGTAATCTGGTGCCGCTCCGACGAACCCCGGGACACCTGACGTCCTCGAGTCGTCGCCGCACGGGACGTGGCGCAGCTTGGTAGCGCACTTGACTGGGGGTCAAGGGGTCGCAGGTTCAAATCCTGTCGTCCCGACAGAGAAAGGCCAGGTCAGCAGGCTGTTCACAGCCCCGAATACATCTCGAGAGTCATCGCCGCCGACGTAGGGCCGAGCATCCACTGCCCGCTCTTGACGTTCGCCCCGGCGCTCGCGGCGTGGCTCACCGCCGTGTGCCGTTAGTACGTGGAGAATGCACCTGGCCAACTGCCGACTCTCCGAGTCGATAACCGGCAGGGCGTGACCCCGACAGCCGATAGCGTCAACGTGGCCGGGATTTCCAATCCCGCGCCGGATGAAAGTGGAGGCCACGTTGGATATGTGGCACGAAGCGGCCGAGGAGATACGTGCGGTCCACTTGATCGAGAATGACAGGCTGTCTGTTGACCAGCGGCTCAAGTTGGCCGAGATAAAGGCTCTGCTAGCGATCGGGCAGGAACTCGACCTGCTCGTGACCGGGCTGCAACTCTCCCAAATACGAGATCGAGGCACCAATCCGGACGGGAGCCCAGGCGCCGTCTAACACCGCCGGTGCGCCCTAGATGGTCCTGGTGGCCGCGTGTACGTTGCGAGCCTGGCCGCTCGACGTGGATCCGATCCCTCGCCTTTGGAGCCCTCATGGCCGTATCCACGCGGCATGCGCACGCTGCGTGGCCCTTCGGCGCACTGACGCAGCCAGCCCCCGTCCTTTGGTAGGACGAGGGCTGGCTCCGGATACTGCCGTTCTTGTTAGCGGACCCACTTGATGGCAATAGAGGACTTGTTGGTTTCGTCGCGGCAACCGTTGGCGTTGGCGTCGGAGCAGAAGACGACTCTCTGCGTTCCGGCTGGGCCGGTGTTGTTCAGCCGTGTGTGGTACTCGCGGTCGCCAGGCAGGCCCGTGGTCTGAAAGGCCGACATGTAGCAGAGGTCCGCGCGGCCGTCACCGTTGGTGTCGGTGAGCCGGGAGAACTCCGGACCGGTGCCGTCCGGGTCCGGGCAGGCGCTGATGACGCCGACGCCGGAGGATTGGAAGCTGGCCGGGCCGTTGACCCTCTTGCCGAACTTGAGGAAGCACGCGTCATTGTGCACGTTGTTGGTCGTGGTTCCGGGTGGGCTGATCTGCTGGGTGTCAGTCCGGTCGGGAGTTTCACATTCGGAGTTCGGGTTGACGTTCGGGTTCTCGGTGGCGGCACCGGTGTCTGGGTTGACATAGGACGCTGCTCGCCCGATGGTTTCGCCCTCTGCACTGGCAATCCCGGTCGAAGAGCCGACCAGGGCCAGCGCGGCCAAGGCCACGTACGAAATGCGCTTAATCAAGGTCGCCGTTCCTCTCTACTGCAGGGACCCGAACGCTGTCTGCGGCCGAGGAGCCTGTCGCTTGTACATACGGAACGACACGATGCCCCGTTCACCGCCTCGAGAAGCAAATCGCGCGGCGTCGGTCCCACTGAGAACTCTTGCGAGACGAGAGGTCACCCGCTGGCCGGAGGCGGGAATGCGGGTCGCTGTGACCGTGGACGCCGCCAGAATTAGGCAAGGCGAGGTGCGGTTGACGCCGTACATGAAGCGGCCATCGAGGTCGGCGCTGAGGTGCTGCACGCGCCTCGGCTTTGGCCGGAGTACCACTCGGGCTACTACGGCGGGTTTCTGCGCGACCTCGACGGCAACAACATCGAGGCCGTGCACCACACCTTTGCAGGCGGCAGTGTGCGAGAACCGGCAGGTTGACAGCGATTTCTGCCGGTTCTCACACAATGCCGTTGCGGCCTCGTACTAGCGCGAGGCGTAGAGCGCCTTTTCGAAATCGTTGTACATCTTCATCGCCTCGGGTGTGACAAACGGCAGGAACTGTGTGTAGATCGCGCCGGTGACACCGCTCGTCC